>NZ_DSDD01000495.1:0-9213 GCF_011048875.1 Rhodovulum sp. | reverse complement strand
CGGCGAGACGCTGGCGCTGCGCGAGGGCGTCGACATCCTGATCGCGGGCGAGCGGATCGCCGCCCTGCCGCCGACCGGCCAGGGCCCGCAGGAGGCAGAGCGGATCGATTGCGGCGGGCGCGCGGTCATCCCCGGCCTGATCGACGCGCATTGGCATGCGACGCCGGTCGCGGTCAGCCAGATCGTGGCGCTGACGCAGGATATCGGCTTCGTCCACCTGATGGCCGGGCGCGAGGCGGGCGCCACGCTGATGCGCGGCTTTACCACCGTGCGCGATGTCGGCGGTCCCGCCTTCGGGCTGAAACTGGCGATCGACCGCGGTGTGGTGGCCGGACCGCGCATCTTCCCCTCGGGCGCGATGATCTCGCAGACCGCCGGGCATGGCGATTTCCGCCTGCTGAACGAGTTGCCACGCTTTCCCGACACGCCCGCGAACTACATCGAACGGCAGGGCGTTGCGCAGATCGCCGACGGCGCCGACATGGTCCTGCGCGCCGCGCGCGAACAGCTGATGAAGGGGGCGAGCCAGCTCAAGATCATGGCGGGCGGCGGGGTCGCCTCGCTTTACGATCCGCTGGACGCCACGCAATACACCGAACGCGAGATGCGCGCCGCAGTCGAGGCGGCCGAGGATTGGGGCACCTTATGTCAGCGCCCATGTCTACACCTCGACCGGCATCCGGCGGGCCATCGCCGCGGGCGTGAAATCCATCGAGCACGGCCAGCTGGCGGACGAGGACACCGTGCGCGTGATGGCCGACAATGGCGTCTGGTGGTCGATCCAGCCCTTCCTCGCCGACGAGGATTCCAACGCCTACACCGACCCCCGCCAGATCGCCAGGCAGCAGCAGGCCGCCGAGGGCACGGTGCGCGCCTTCGATCTGGCGCACAAGCATGGCGTGAATGTCGTCTTCGGCACCGACATCCTGTTCAACGCGCAGGGCGGCGCGTTGCAGGGCCGCAACCTGGCCAGGCTCGCCCGCTTCATGTCGCCGCTCGAAGCCCTGCACAAGGCCACCGGCGCGGCGGGCGCGCTGCTGGCGCTGTCGGGCGATCGCGCGCCCTATGCCGGGACCCTGGGCGTGATCCGCGAGGATGCGCTGGCCGATCTGCTGGTGATCGAGGGCGATCCGGAAACCGATCTCGCCTGGCTCGAAACTCCCGACACCTCTCTGCGCCTGATCCTCAAGGGCGGGCGGATCGTAAAGGATACGCTGGCGTGATCGCGAAACGGGCGGGGCAGGGGGCGCGGCCGGCACACGCATCGACGCGACCATGAGCGGCCCGCTTTCCGGCGTCCCCCGGCGATTCCGCGCGCGCGCTCACAGACCGGCGGCAAGTTCCTCTTGCCCGATCTCCAGCAAGGTGCGGACATGCGGGACGAAGGAGCGCCAGACATCCATGCGGAACGCCTCGGGGCCGTCGCGCCAGAGCACCACGGTCGCGCTGTCGAACAGCGTGCGCACCCCGCGCCCCGGCGCCACCATGTCGGGCCGGGACAGCGAGCGTTTGCCCACGAAATCGGGCTTGGCCTTGCCGATGGCCCAGCCCCGCATCCGCGGGCGTCACCGTGCCGTCGGTGTCCTGCCCCACGATGATGAAGCCCTTTTCGGCGCGCAGCACATGCATCGTCTCGGTGCCATAGGGGCAGATGTCAAAGGGCGCACCCGCCGCTATCAGCGCCCGCCACAGATCCAGCCCATACCGCGCGGGCACGTTGATCTCGAAGCCCGGCTCGCCGGTGAAACTCAGCCGGAACAGCCGCGCGGGGATGCCCGCGACGCGGCATTCGGCGACGGACATGTGCGGGAAGGCGTCGGCCGAGATGCCCTCGCCCGGGCGGGGGAAATACCAGGCGCGGCGCCATTGCGCGACCGGTTCGAACACCGCGCCCTGTTCCTCGGCCCAAGGGTCGATGGGGGTCTTGCGCGTCACCTCGAAATGGCTGCCCCGGTGATAACCCGCCAGCGCGCCGAAGGTCGTGGGCGTATAGGGCGGGCGAAAGGTCGTCAGCCCCACCTGCGGCGGGGCCTTGCCCAGCGTGTCGGCCGCGATCATCAAGCCATTGATATTAGCCAGCTTCCCCTGATCGGTGGCCATGCCGGTGGTGGTGTAGCGCTTGACATGCTCGATGGATTTCATCCCCTCGCGCACGGCCAGGCGGATGTCCTTGGCGGTCACGTCGTTCTGGAAATCGACAAAGGCCCGCGCAAGGCCGGGGGCAAGGTCGCTGGGCAATTCGCGCAGCGCCTCGCCGCTGCCCGTGCGGTCATGGGCCGCTTGGGGCGCTGCCTCGGACGCCGCGTGCCCCAGCGCACGGGCCGCGGCCACACCCGCGGCATCGCCATCGGCCAGCACGGCACCACAGCCCCACAGCCCCTTGCCCGCGCCCGCGACATGGCACTCCTCGATGGTCTCGCCGGGCAGATAGGTCTGCGCCGCCGCATCCCAGATCAGGCTGCCCTTCGTGTGGGAAAACAGATGCAGCGAGGGCGTCCAGCCGCCCGACATCAGCAGGCAGTCGCAGGCGATGGGCTGCCCGCCCGCCACCTGCCCGTCCTTCACCCGGTTCACCCGCACCGACCGCACCCGCAGCCGCCCTGCCGTCGCCGTCACGCTATGGCCCGCCAGCACCTCGATCCCGCGGCTCCGCGCCTGGTCCAGCAGGTCCGCCGGGGGCGCCTCGCGCGTGTCCACCAGAACCGCGATCCGCGTCCCCGCATCGGCCAGGTCGAACGCCGCGAAATAGGCGTTGTCATGCGAGGTCACGACCGCCGCCCGCTTGCCTACCAGAACGCCGAAGCGGTGCAGATAGGTCTGCGCCGCCCCCGCCAGCATCACGCCGGGCCGGTCATTGCCGTCAAAGACCAGCGGCTTTTCGATTGCGCCTTGCGCCAGCATCACGCGCAACCCCGCCCGCGCCGCCGCCTGCCCCGCGGGCCCCGCACCGACCACCAGCAGGTCGGCATGCAGGTAGCGCGAGGCATAGCGGTCGGGATCAGGCTCGCCCGGTGCACGGCCCAGCCCCGCGGCGGCGCGGATCACCGGCTCGTAAAGCCTGTCCCAGAAGGCGCGCGGCCACATGAAGGTCTTGTAATAGAACCCCGCCGAGAACAGCGGATATGCCAGGTCATTGACCGCCCCCAGATCGAAGCCCAGCCCCGGCCACTTGTTCTGGCTTTCCGCCACCAGCCCCGCACGCAATTTCTGCATGTTGCCGATCAGCGCGTTCGGCTCCTCCGACCCGGCGGTGACGGCGCCGCGCGGGCGGTGATGCTTGAAGGACCGCCCCATCAGATGCACGCCATTCGCCAGCAGCGCCGAGGCCACCGTATCCCCGCGCAGGCCCGTATAGCTGCGCCCGTCTAAGCTGAAGCGGACCGGCGCGGCATGATCCACGCGGCCCTTGCCCGGAATGCGATAGCGGCTCATTGCGCGTCCCCCGTCCCGGGCAGGCCGGGGCGTGCCTCGCCTGCCTTGTAGGTCATGAGAAAGCGGTCGCTGACCGTGTCGCGGATGGCGTTGAAGAACCGCCCGCAGCCATGGACATGGCGCCAGCGTTCGTAATGCGGACCCTTCGCATTGGTGCGGATGAAAAGGTAATCGCGCCATTCCTCGTCGCTGGTCGCCATCGGATCGGCGGGCCGCGCGACATGCGCCTCGCCGGCATAGGCGAATTCGGCCTCGGGCAGGGTCTCGTCGCAATAGGGGCAATGGATCAGAAGCATGGGTCTGTCCTCAATGCGCGACAGCGGCCGCCGCCGCCTCGTCGATCAGCCGGCCGGTGGTGAACCGCTCCAGCGTGAAGGGCGCGTTGATCGGGTGGGGCGCGTCCCTGGCCACGGTCCAGGCCAGCAGATGCCCCGCCCCCGGCGTCGCCTTGAACCCGTCGGTGCCCCAGCCGCAATTGACGTAAAGCCCCGGCACGGGCAGCTTGCCCAGGATGGGCGAGCGGTCGGGCGTCACGTCCACGATGCCGTCCCGTTTGCGCAGCATCCGCATGCGGTTGAAGATCGGGAACACCTCGCAGATCGCGGCCAGCGTATGCTCGATCAGCGGCAGGCCGCCGCGTTGCGAATAGCTGGTATACTGATCGGTGCCCGAGCCTATCACCAATTCGCCCTTGTCGGACTGGCTGATATAGGCATGCACCGTGTTCGACATCACCACGCAGGGGAAACAGGGTTTCACCGGCTCGCTGACCAGCGCCTGCAACGGATAGCTTTCCAGCGGCATGCGGATCCCTGCGCTGTTCATCAGCACGCTGGTATGCCCCGCCGCCGATACCGCCACCTTCTTCGCGCGGATGAAACCGCGCGCCGTCTTGACCCCCTCGACCGCGCCATCCGCCCCGCGCCGGATCGCGGTGACGGGGCAGTTCTGGATAATGTCCACGCCGCGCGCCGCCGCCGCCCGCGCATAGCCCCAGGCCACCGCATCATGCCGCGCCGTGCCCGCCCGCGCCGACGATCACCACGTCATATTCCGCCCGGGGCTGGCTGTCGGGCCACCGCTCGCCCCAGCCCTTGTGGCCGGTCAGCGCGTTCTTCAGCAGCGACATCGCAGAGAAACGGGTCATGGCGCATTCCTCGCGGGCGGACTTGCAATATGGGCCAGTATCGCAGGAACCCGCGGGAAATCACTGTATGAATGCCTCAGAGCGGTATTATGATCGCGTCATGGCCAGCCCGGATCGCCCCCCGTCCCATCCGCCAGGGCCGCGCCTGCGCGTGGGCGTCGTTCTGGCACGGCGCTTCACGCTGGCGGCCTTCGCCAATGTCGTGGACGTGCTGCGGCTGTCGGCGGACGGGGGCGACCGGTCGCGCCCGATCCATTGCAGCTGGAAGGTGCTGTTGGCCAGCATGGACCCCGTCCGGTCAAGCTGCGGCATCGCGATCGGCCCGGACGAGGCCCCGGGCGATCCGGCGCGCTTCGATTACATCGTGGTGGTCGGTGGCCTGATCGACGAGATCGAGCGGCTGGAGCCTGCCTATACCGCCTTCCTGCAGCGTGCGGCCGCGGCGAGGGTGCCGCGGTCGGCGTCTGCACCGGTGCCTTCGTGCTGCACCGGGCCGGGCTGATGCAGGGCTATCGCTGCTGCGTGAGCTGGTTCCACCACGACGATTTCGTGGACCAGTTCGACGGGCTGGTGCCGGTCTCGGACCGCATCTTCGTGGTGGATCGCGACCGGCTGACCTGTTCGGGCGAGGCCAGTTCGGCGCATCCGGCTGCCTTTCTGGTCGAACGCCATATCGGCCGGGTCGCCGCGCGGAAAAGCCTGCGCATCATGATCATCCCCGAGGAAAGGGCCGGGGACGATCCGCAACCGGGCCTGCCGCTTGATCTGAAGACCCGCGATCCGCTGGTGCGCAAGGCGCTGCTGCATGTCCAGCAGAACCTTGACGTCCCGCCCGGCGTGGCCGAGGTGGCGGCGCGTCTCGGCGTCAGCCGCCGCAAGCTGGAACGCCATTTCCGCGAGGCGCTGGACCAGACCCCCAAGGCCGCCTTCCTGCGGGTGCGGCTTGCGCAGGTGCGCCTTCTGCCCGACCGCTCGGACCGGTCCGTGACGCAGATCGCCACCGCCACCGGCTTTTGCGACGCCTCGCACCTGATCCGGGCCTTCCGGCAGGCCGAGGGCGTCACCCCCGCCGCATGGCGGGGCAGGGGCGGGGCCGCTCAGTCCCTCGACCGCTCCACATAGGTATTGTCGGCGGTGTTGATGACGATCCGCGTGCCCACGTCGATATGCGGCGGCACCATGACCCGCACGCCGATATTGGTCATCGCGGGCTTGTAGCTCGAGGACGCGGTCTGCCCCTTGACCACCGGCTCGGTCTCGGTGATCTCGACCACGATCTTCTGCGGCAGTTCGATCGCGATCGGGTTGTCCTCGAAGGTCTGCAGGAACACCCGCATTCCCGGTTCCAGATAGGCTGCCGCATCGCCCACAACGTCGGGGCTGGCAACGACCTGATCGAAGGTTTCGGGGTTCATGAAATGATAGCCCTCGCCATCGTCATACAGGAAATCGTATTCCCGTTCGTCGACATTGGCCTTCTCCACATGCTCGGTGGTCTTCCAGCGCTCGGTGACCTTCACCCCGTCCGAGATCCGGCGCATGTCGACGGATGTCGTCGGCGTGCCCTTGCCGGGGTGGAAGTTCTCGGCCCTGAGAACGACATAGAGCTGGCCATCCTTTTCGACGACATTGCCCTTGCGGAGCGAGGAGGCGATGACTTTCACGGGGCGGGTTCCTTGTGGACAGGCGTTGCGCGCGTTAAGCGCCGGATCGGACAGGCCCCTAGCCGAACTTGGCGCGAAATTCCAGACGAAAGGCGCAGATCGTGACCCAGACCCCGTGGTGGCACCCCGACCGGCATGCCGACCGCCGCCCCGCGCTTCTGGCCCGCAACCGCATCCAGGCCGCGATCCGGGACTGGCTGGAGGGGCAGGGCTTCACCGAGGTCGATCCCGCCGCGCTGGCAATCAGCCCGGGAAACGAGGCGCATCTGCATGCCTTTCCCACCGACGCCATCGGCAATGACGGCGTGGCACGGCGGATGTATCTGCACACCTCGCCCGAATTCGCGATGAAGAAACTGTTGGCGGCGGGCGAGACGCGGATCGCCGCCTTCGCCCATGTCTGGCGCAACCGCGAAAGCGGCCCGCGCCACAGCCCCGAATTCACCATGCTGGAATGGTATCGCGCGCACGAGGATTACGCCGTCCTGATGGACGATACCGCCGCGATGCTGCGGCTGGCCTGCCAGGCGGCGGGCACGACCCTGTTGCGCCACGGCGATGCCGACTGCGACCCGTTCCAGCCCCATGAGCGGATTTCGGTCGCCGAGGCCTTCGCGCGCCATGCCGGGATCGACCTGCTGGCCACGATCCGGCCCGATGGCACGACCGACCGCGACGCTCTGGCGGCGCAGGCCACGGGCGCCGGGATCGGGCCGGCCGGGGATGACACTTGGTCCGACATCCTCAGCCGCATCCTGGTCGCCCGGGTCGAGCCGCATCTCGGGCAGGGCAGGGTGACCATCCTCGATCGCTACCCCGCCGCCGAGGCGGCGCTTGCCCGCACCTGCCCCGACGACCCCCGCGAGGCCGAGCGCTTCGAGGTCTATGCCTGCGGCGTGGAACTGGCCAACGGCTTCGGCGAGCTGACCGACCCCGCCGAACAGCGCCGCCGCTTTGCCGCCGAGATGGACGAGAAACAGCGCGTCTACGGCGAGCGTTATCCACTCGACGAGGACTTCCTCGCCGCGCTGGCGCTGATGCCGCCCGCCTCGGGGATCGCTCTGGGATTCGACCGGGTGGTGATGCTGGCCACCGCCGCCCCGCACATCGAGGACGTCCTCTGGACCCCGCCCGGCTGAGGCGCGCGCCGCGCGGTCCTGCCGGGTCCGAAGGTCGGGAAGGGCCGCACCCGGTCGTTCCTGGCGGTCGTTCCCTGTCGGGCCAGAAGTCCGATGAAAGTCCGATGAAAGTCCGACGGTTTTCCGATTTTGCGCGGCCCTGCCTAGCGCGGCGATCCAGAGGCCCAGCCGCCGGATCGCCGGATGTCGGCAAGAGGCCGGAAAACCGGCCATTGCGGCCGCAAGCGGGTCCCCGTGACGGGGACAGAAAGGCCCGCCCGGATCAGGAATCGCCCGCCGGGCGAAGCTCCTCCGGCAGCAGGGCAGGGGGCAGAAGACCCCCGACCGGATCGACCAGGATCTCGGCGGCGACCTGGTCGCGCGCTGCGTCATCCCCCGCCAGAACGGCAATAAGGGACAGCACGGCCTCGCACCGGTCGGCGTCCATCAGCCCGGCAGCATTGAGTTTTTTCAGCTCCGCCGCCACTTCGCCCGCATATTCCCCGAAACCCAGCGCCGCCAGCGCGCCGCCGGAGGCCATGTCCTCCCGGGCGGCATGGGCAAAGGCGAAGAGCACCACCTGGCTCAGCGCCTCGCCCGCCGTCTCGCCGCGCGCAAGCCGGTCGCCGACCAGCGCCTCACCGGCAAAGGTCAGCTCCATCCCGAGGCCCGCCAGCACGTCGCGCAGCCCCTCCATGACCTCCGGCTCGACCCCGTGCGACAGCGACACGCCCCCCGCGGGAACCGGCGCACCGCCCAGATCCTCGGTAAACGCCGCCAAATCCCTGCGATCCGGCCGCGCTGCCCGCGCAGCCCCCCCGGCCGCGCGCGCCGCCTTGGCCGGGACGGTATCCTTGACGGATAAATTTTCTGGTTTCAGAGGGTTGGCAGGCGACGCCGCCACGGGGCCCGCGCCTGCCGGTTCCGGTTCAGGCTCGCCGATCCCGGCGGCAGGCGGCTTCGCGACAGGCGCAATCGGCGCGGTCGTCGACCCGGACGCCCCCAGTTCGGGTTCGGTCGCCGGGTCGGTTTCCGCCGCGGCAGCCAGCCCGGACTGCGTGAGCCTGAACAGCAGCGCAGGCCGCGCCCCGAACACCCGGGCCAGCAGGAACGGGCGGCGATGAATTTCCTCGATCAGCCCGCGATCCACCAGCGAGGCCAGCGGCCTGGTGACCTCCAGCCCGCGCCCCCGGGCCATGACGGAGAGCCTGTCGCGGTCGACCCCACCGCGCTTGTCGTCGATCTCGCGGATGACGGTCAGCAGAGCCCTTTCGGCCCGGTCAAGCGGCTTGTCCTTCATGATCGCCTCTCAGGAAATGGCACTTGCGACGTGGCAGATCGAAGACAGGCCGTCAATCTGCACGATCGGCGCGCGACATCGGGACAGCCCACGCAGGCGCCGCGCGCGGGATCCGCCCGGCAAATGACGGCCTGTTCCTTCCGGGTCACACGGAGGCCTGTGTATGACCGCCGACCCGGGGGTCGTCGCTGCGCGCGGATCGACCGGGCCTTCGACAGGCGTCCCTGAAACACCGGGAACCACAGGGATCGCCCTGCCGCTGCGGGGTTTTCCCTGCAGCCGGTGAACCCCGGGCGGCCTCATGCCTGTAACAACCCGATCCCGCCGTACGGACGGCGCGTTTGCCCCTGCCCCGGGAGGTCGGGACAGAAATTTTGTCCCTCGGCAAAAAAACCTCTTGCGACTCTCTTCGGTGCTGACTAGATACCACCCTCACCGGCGGCGCTGAGGCGGTGTTGGTGGTCTGGACGGGTTGTGATGCTGGTCTGGATTGGACAATTGGGGATGATTGCTGGCGGGTAGCGCTGTTCAGGGATGGCGCGCCGTTTGGTT
>NZ_DSDD01000148.1:0-9301 GCF_011048875.1 Rhodovulum sp. | reverse complement strand
GGCGGCGACGGGGTGGTGCGGCGGCTGAGGTTCCTTGACCCCGTGACGGTGACGACGCTGTGCGCGCACCGCGAGATCCCGCCCTTCGGCGTCGATGGCGGGGCCCCGGGCGCAGTGGCCGAGAACTGGGCGGAATGGCCCGACGGCCGGCGGCAACGGCTGCGGGGCAATGACGAAATCGACCTGCCCGCGGGCGCGCTGTTCGAGCTGCGCACCCCCGGCGGCGGCGGCTGGGGCGCGCCCTGAGGCGCGCGCGTCACCCCGCTGGCGTGCCCCCGATGGCCGACGTCACGCTGTCGGCGGCGCGGCGGACCTCCTGGCCGATCCGGGTGGCCTCGGACAGGGTCATCCGGAAGGCCGGCCCCGAGACCGACAGCCCCGCGACGGGTTCGCCATGGGCGTTGAAGATCGGCGCGGCGACGCAGCGCATGCCCTCGGCGCGTTCCTGGTCGTCGATGGCAAAACCGCGCTCGCGGGTGCGGGCAAGGTCGCGGGCGAGGCTGGCCTCGGACGTGATCGAGAGCGAGGTGAAGCCCGGCAGGCCCTTTTCGGCCACGATGGCGGTCACTCGCGCCTCGGGGTAATAGGCCAGCAGCGCCTTGCCGATGCCCGAGACATGCATCGGGCTGCGGGTGCCGGGCGGGAAGAAGGCGCGGATCGCCTCATGCGTCTCGACCTGGGTCAGGAACAGCACCTCGTCGCGGTTCTCGACGCCGAGATTGGCGGTCTCGCCGGTCGCGCGCATCAGCGCCTGCATCGCGCCACGCGAGCGTTCGGCGACGTTGGCGCGGCGCAGGAAGCCCGAGCCGATGCGGAACGCGCCCGCGCCCACATGCCAACGCTGGGCGCCCTCCTCGAACTCGACGATCTCGTGACCCTGCAGCGTGATCAGAACCCGGTAGACGGTGGCGGCACTCTGTCCCGAGCGGTCGGCCAGTTCGGTCAGCGTCAGCCCGTTGGTCTTGGCCAGGGCGCGCAACAGCGCCATCGCCCGGTCGAGCGACCGGATCGTGTTCTGGTCGGTCTTGTCGTGAAAGGCGCGGGGGCGGCCGCGGGGCCTGGCCTGGGTCATGCGAGTCGGGTCCTTCGGCAGGATCGTGCCAGAATGAAACGTTTTTTCATCTGATGAAAGCCGAAAAGCAACCAGATTTCAGGGCGTTTGCATGTTTTTTCACCACGCGCATTATTTTTTCAAAAAAATTGAACCACACCCCGCCGCCGCGGTATCCCCATGGCGCGACACGAAAAGGATGAACCCATGTCCAGCCAGAACCCCGTCTTCATTCCAGGCCCGACCAATATCCCGGAATCGATCCGCCGGGCCTGTGACATCCCCACGATGGACCACCGCTCGGCCGCGTTCCCGCCGATGGTCGAGCGCGCCAAGACCGGCGTGCGGAAGGTGCTGAAGATGGACGAGGGCGAGGTGATCCTGTTCCCGGCCTCGGGCACGGGCGGCTGGGAGGCCGCAATCACCAACACGCTGAGCCCCGGCGACAAGGTGCTGGCCGCCCGGCACGGCATGTTCTCGATGAAATGGATCGACCTGTGCCGGCGGCATGGGCTGGATGTCGAGGTCGTGAAATGCTCCTGGGGCGAGGGCGCGCCGGTGGACCGTTTCGCCGAGATCCTGGCCGCCGACACGGGCCACGAGATCAAGGCGGTGCTGGTCACCCATAACGAAACCGCGACGGGCGTCGTTTCGGATGTGGCGGCGGTGCGTGCGGCGCTGGACGCGGCGGGGCACCCTGCGCTTCTGATGGTCGATGGCGTCAGTTCCATCGGCTCGATGGATTTCCGGATGGCCGAATGGGGCGTCGATCTGGCGGTGGCCGGGTCGCAGAAGGGCTTCATGTTGCCGCTGGGCCTGGCCATCCTGGGGGTCAGCCCCAAGGCGCTGGCCGCGATGGAAACCGCGAAACTGTCGCGCTGTTTCTTCGATTTCCGCGACATGCTGAAGCTGGGTACGCCCTACACCCCCGCCGTGGGCCTGATCAACGGGCTGGGCGCGTCCTGCGACATGCTGCTGGCCGAGGGGCTGGACAACGTGTTCGCGCGCCATCACCGCGTCGCCGAAGGGGTGCGCAAGGCGGTCGCCGCCTGGGGGCTGCGGCCTTGCGCGGTGGCGCCTGCGCTCTACTCCAATTCCGTGACGGCGATCGTGCTGCCCGAGGGGATCGACGGCAATGCGCTGTGCCGTCATGCAGCCGATGCCTATGGCGTCGCTTTCGGCGCGGGGCTGGGCGAGGTCGCGGGCAAGGTGTTCCGCATCGGCCATCTGGGGATGCTGACCGACGTTCTGGCGCTGTCGGGGATTGCTGCGGCCGAGATGGCGATGGCCGACATGGGTGTGCCGGTCACGCTGGGCAGCGGGGTCGCCGCGGCGCAGGAGCATTATCGGGCGACCCGGGCCGCCGCGGTCCGCGCAGCGGCGTGAGGGTGCGATGAAAGACGACAAGGCGATGTACATTCCGACCTATGACGACGTGGTGGCGGCGCATGAGCGGATCGCCCCCTTCATCCACCGCACGCCGGTGCTGACGTCGAGCTATTTCAACGAGCTGACCGGGGCCGAGCTGTTCTTCAAATGCGAGAATTTCCAGAAGGCGGGCGCGTTCAAGGTGCGGGGTGCCTGCAACGCGGTGTTCGGCCTCGACGACGAGACAGCGAAGAAGGGCGTGGCGACGCATTCTTCGGGCAACCATGCGCTGTCGCTGTCCTATGCGGCCGGGCGGCGGGGCATTCCCTGTCATGTGGTGATGCCGCGCACCGCGCCGCAGGCCAAGAAGGATGCCGTGCGGGGCTATGGCGGGTCGATCACCGAATGCGAACCGTCCACGTCCAGCCGCGAGGCGGTCTTTGCCGAGGTGCAGGCCCGCACGGGGGCTGAGTTCGTCCACCCCTACAACGATTGGCGGGTGATCGCGGGGCAGGGGACCTGCTCGCGTGAGCTGAACGAACAGGTGCCGGGGCTGGACGCGGTGATCGCGCCCATTGGCGGCGGCGGCATGGTGTCGGGCACCTGCCTGACGCTGTCGACCATCGCGCCGGGCATCGAGATCTACGCCGCCGAGCCGGAACAGGCGGACGATGCCTATCGCAGCTTCAAGGCCGGTCACATCATCGCCGACGACGCCCCCGACACGGTGGCCGACGGGTTGAAGGTGCCGCTCAAGGAACTCACTTGGCATTTCGTGTCGAACCATGTGACCGACATCCTGACCGCCAGCGAGCAGGAGATCATCGACGCCATGAAGCTGACCTGGCAGCGGATGAAGATCGTGATGGAGGCAAGCTGCGCCGTGCCGCTGGCCACCATCCTGAAGAACCGTGAGGTCTTCGCGGGCAAGCGCGTGGGCGTCATCATCACCGGCGGCAATGTCGATCTGGACAAGCTGCCCTGGACCAAGGGCTGAACAGGGAGAACGCAGATGAAGGGCGTGACCGATTTCCAGGGGCTCGAGGTTGGCTATGACATCCCCGCCGTCCCGGGGATGGACGAGGCCGATATCCAGACGCCCTGCCTGGTGCTGGATCTCGACGCGCTGGAGCGCAACATCAGGAAGATGGGCGACTGGTGCAAGGAACACGGCATGCGCCACCGGGTGCATGGCAAGATGCACAAGTCGGTGGATGTGGCACTGTTGCAGGAGCGCCTGGGCGGGTCCTGCGGCGTGTGCTGCCAGAAGGTGAGCGAGGCCGAGGTTTTTGCCCGCGGCGGGATCAAGGACGTGCTGGTCTCGAACCAGGTGCGCGATCCGGCCAAGATCGACCGGCTGGCGCGCATCCCGAAGCTGGGCGCGCGCGCCATCGTCTGCGTCGATGACGTGGCCAACGTGGCCGACCTGTCGGCGGCGGCGGTGAAACATGGCACGCAGATCGAGTGCCTTGTGGAAATCGACTGCGGCGCGGGGCGCTGCGGGGTGACGACCACGCAAGCCGTGGTCGAGATCGCCAAGGCGATCGACGCGGCACCGGGGCTGAAATTCTCGGGGCTCCAGGCCTATCAGGGCGCGATGCAGCACATGGACCTGTACGAGGACCGCAAGGCCAAGATCGACATCGCGGTGGCGATGGTGCGCGATGCGGTCGAGGGGCTGAAGGCCGAGGGGCTGGAATGTGACATCGTCGGCGGCGGCGGCACCGGATCCTATTACTTCGAGGGCAATTCGGGGGTCTATAACGAGCTGCAATGCGGCTCCTACGCCTTCATGGATGCCGATTACGGGCGCATCCTCGACAAGGACGGCAAGCGGATCGACCAGGACGAATGGGAGAACGCGCTGTTCATCCTGACCAGTGTGATGAGCCATGCGAAGGCCGACAAGGCGATCTGCGATGCGGGGCTGAAGGCGCAATCGGTCGATAGCGGGTTGCCTTTCATCTTTGGCCGCGACGATGTGGAATACGTCAAGTGCTCGGACGAGCACGGGGTGATTGCCGATCCCAAGGGCGTGCTGAAGGTCGGCGAAAAGCTGAAGCTGGTGCCCGGACACTGCGACCCGACCTGCAACGTGCATGACTGGTATGTGGGCGTCAGGGGCGGCAAGGTCGAGGTGGTCTGGCCGGTCTCGGCGCGCGGCAAGGCGTATTGACGGGGCTCTCCCGCCCCCGGCCGGCGCGGGGCGCTTTGCGCGCCCCTGCTTGTCCGGGGTTGGGCGTGGCCGCGCGCGGACGCGCGCGGCGCCTCCGGCGGGGGTATTTCAGCCAAGAAGAAGCGAGGGGAGGGGCGCTGTGTCGGCGCCCCTTTGAATGAGGGACAAGGAGGGGCAGGGATGATCATCGTTCCCGAGAGAGAGATCGCAGGGCTGATCTCGGCCGAGGAGTGTTTCGAGGCGGTCGAGGCGGTCTTTGCCGCGATGGCCCGGGGGGATGCCCATAATTTCCCGGTGATCCGCGAGGCGATCGGCCATGCGGATGCGCTTTACGGGTTCAAGTCGGGCTTTGACCGGGCGGGGCTGGTGCTGGGGCTGAAATCGGGGGGGTACTGGCCGGGCAACATGGCCAGGGGCCTGACCAATCACCAGTCGACGGTCGTGCTGTTCGATGCCGATACGGGGCAGGCCAGGGCGCTTGTGGGCGGCAACCTGCTGACGGCGCTGAGGACGGCCGCCGCGAGCGCGGTGTCGATCCGGCATCTTGCGCGGGAGGATGCGAAGGTTCTGGGCATGGTTGGCGCGGGGCATCAGTCGGCCTTCCAGATGCGCGCGGCGGTGGCGCAGCGGGATTTCGAGAAGGTGGTGGGCTGGAACTATCACCCCGAAATGCTGCCGCGGCTCGCGGAGACCGCCGAGGAGCTGAGCCTGCCCTTCGAGGCGGCATCGCTGGCGGAGTTGGGCGCGCAGGCGGATGTGATCGTCACGATCACGTCGAGCTTCGAGCCGCAGTTGCTGGATGCCCATGTCCGGCCCGGCACGCATCTGGCCTGCATGGGCACCGATACCAAGGGCAAGCAGGAGGTGGACCCGGCGATCCTGGGCCGCGCGCGGGTGTTCACCGACGAGGTGGCGCAATCGGTCAGCATCGGCGAGGCGCAGCATGCGGTGGCGGCGGGGCTGATCGCCGAGAGTGACATCACCCGGATCGGCGCGGTGATCGCCGGTATGGAGCCGGGGCGGCAATCGGCGGACGAGATCACGCTGTTCGACGGGACCGGCGTGGGCTTGCAGGATCTGGCGGTCGCGGCGAAGGCGGTGGAAATCGCGCAGGCCCGCGGTGTGGCGGTCGAGATCGACTTCTGAAGCGGTGGGGGCGCCGGCCCGGCAACCGGGTCGGGGCATTCCCCTGCGTCAGCCGGTTTCGCCCGCAACGCAATCCGCGATGGTCCGGGCAAGGCCGGTCAGGAGGGCGGGGTAAAGGTCGGGGCCGAACGCCATGGTGCTGCCCGAAGGGTCCAGAAGCCCGCCGATGCGCGTTCCGGTGTCCTCGACGATGGCGGTGACATAGGCCGGATCGTGCTGGGCCTCGGGGAAGATGCAGACCACCCCGCCCTCGCGAAGCTGGCCGCGCAGGTCTGTCAGCCGCCCGGCGCCCGGCGAGGCGGCATCGCCGAGCGCGATGGACCCGGCGACCGTGATCCCGAAATGATCGGCGAAATAGCCATAGGCATCGTGGAAGACCATGATCGGCGCATCGCCCACCGGGGCCAGCAGGTCGCGTGTCTCGGCCTCGGCCGCGTCGATGGCGGCCAGCGTCGCTTCGGCATTGGCGGCATAGGTGGCGGCGTTGTCGGGGTCGAGCGCGGCAAGCCGCTCGACGATGGCCCGCGTCCAGACGCGCCCGTTCTCGGGGTCGAGCCAGGCATGGGGGTCGAGCCCGGTATGGTCATGTGTTTCGGTCGCCTCATGTGCGTGATCATGGCCGTGGTCGTGATCATGCCCGCCCTTGTCGCCGAAATCGCGCCGGAACGTGCCCGGCAGATCGATCAGCGCAACGCTTTCGCCCGAAAGCCCGACGCCCGCGATGGCGCGTTCCAGCCAGGGCGTCAAGCGCGGCCCGATCCAGAGCACCAGATCGGCCTCGGACAGCGCCTTGGCCTGAGACGGGCGCAGCTGGAAATGATGCGGGTCAGCCCCCTTGTCGAGCAGGATGTCGGGCGTGCCAAGATCCCCCATCACCGCGGCGGTCAGCGCATGGACGGCAGGGATATCCGTCATTACGCTGGGCGGCGCGGCCAGTGCCGGGGCGGCGGTCAGGACGAGGGCAAGGGCGGTCAGCGAACGCATGGGCGGCTCCTTCGTTTCGGGGTTGTGCGGCTCGGCAGACAAAGAATATGTTATAAGATAACCAGTCAAGAGGGAATCGGATGGACCCCGACGGCACGCTGGCCTTTGCCAGCCATGACCACGCCGCCTGCCGCGACGGGACTATGGCCCGTGCCGAAGCCGTGGCCAAGGCAAAGGGCCTGCGCCTGACCCCCGTGCGGCGTCGCGCGCTGGAGATCCTGCTCGAATCGCATCAGGCGCTGGGCGCCTATGATGTGCTCGACCGGCTGGCCGAAGACGGGTTCGGCCGCCAGCCGCCCGTGGCCTATCGGGCGCTGGAATTCCTGGTCGAGAACGGGTTTGCCCATCGCATCCGGCGGCTGAACGCCTTTGCCGCCTGCATGCATCCGGGCGAGGCGCATGTGCCGGTCTTCCTGATCTGCTCGGCCTGCAACGGCCTGGCCGAGGCTCCGGGGGCGGCGGTGGCCACGGCCCTTCGGCAATCGGCCGGGCCGCTCGGCTTCCGGGTCGAGCGGATGAGCATCGAGGCGGTCGGCCTCTGCCCCGCCTGCCAGGAGGGCGGCGAATGACCCTGATCGCCGCGCGGGGGCTCGGGGTGCGCTATGGTGCGATGGTCGCGCTGCGCGATGTCGTCTTCTCGATCGAGCCCGGCGAGATCGTGACACTGGTCGGCCCGAACGGGTCGGGCAAATCCTCGCTGGTGCGCGCGCTGCTGGGGGTGATCCGGCCCTCCGAGGGGCAGGTGACGCGCCGCGCCGGGCTGCGTATCGGCTATGTACCGCAGCGGTTGGCGGTGGATGACCGGATGCCGCTGAGTGTCGCGCGCTTCCTGTCGCTGCCCGACCGCCGCGGCCGGGCCGAGATCGCGGCGATGCTGGCACATGTCGGGGTGCCGGGGCTCGAGGGCCGCCAGATGACCTCGCTGTCGGGCGGGCAGTTCCAGCGGGTGCTGCTGGCGCGCGCCTTGCTGGCCGAGCCGGAACTGCTGATCCTGGACGAGGCGACGCAGGGGCTCGACCAGCCCGGCACCGCGTCCTTCTACCGTCTGGTCGAGGATGTCCGGCGCGAGACCGGCGCGGGCATCCTGATGGTCAGCCATGACCTGCATGTGGTCATGGCCGCCTCTGACCGGGTGATCTGCCTGAACGGTCACATCTGCTGCCAGGGCCAGCCCCATGTGGTGACCGCCGCGCCGGAATACCGGGCGCTGTTTGGACTTGGCACCCAGGGCACGATGGCGCTTTACCAGCATGCGCATGACCACGACCATGACGACGGCCACGTCGCGCACAAGGAACCGGCCCATGCTGGATGATTTCCTGGTGCGCGCCGCCCTGGCCGGTCTGGCTGTGGCCATCGCGGCCGGCCCCTTGGGCAGCTTTGTTGTCTGGCGTCGGATGGCCTATTTCGGCGAGGCGACGGCGCATGCCGCGATCCTCGGCGTGGCGCTGGCGCTGGGTTTCCAGATCTCGCTCTTCGCGGGCACGCTTGCAACGGCGCTGGCCATGGCTCTGACCGTCACCGCGCTGGCGGGGCGTGGCCTTGCGATCGACACCGCGCTTGGCGTTCTGGCCCATGGCGCACTGGCCATCGGGCTAGTCGCGGTGTCCTTCCTGCCATCCGTGCGGGTCGATCTCTCGGCTTATCTCTTCGGCGATATCCTTGCCGTGGGCCGGGGCCAGTTGGCGTCAATCTGGGCGGGAGCGCTTTGCGTTCTGGCGCTGCTGCTCTGGCGCTGGAGCGCGCTGTTGACGGTGACCGTCAGCGAAGAGCTCGCCAAGGCCTCGGGCCTCGACCCCGAGCGCGAGCGTCTGGCTCTTACCGTGGCGCTTGCCCTTGTCGTGGCCGTGGCGCTGCAGGTTGTCGGCGCGCTGCTGATCGTGGCGATGCTGATCATCCCGGCGGCCGCCGCGCGCCCGCTGGCCCGCTCGCCCGAGGAAATGGCGCTTCTGGCGACCGCCCTGGCCGCGCTGGCCGCGCTGGGCGGTCTCTGGGGCTCACTGACCTTCGACACCCCCGCAGGCCCAAGCATCGTGGTCGCCGCGACCGCGCTCTTCGCGCTTAGCCGCCTCGCGCCGCGCCGGGCCTGACCCGGCCGCTTCTTCTGGCCCGAAATATCCCCGCCGGACGCACGCGCCCGGCGTCAGCCGGGCGCGCCACGCCCAACCCCGGGCAAGCGGTGCACAAGCGCCGCTTCGCCCCGGGGGCGGGAGTGTCCCCCGGGGCCAGCCCAGACCTATTCCGGCCGACAGATTTCTCCGCGCGCGATCGCCACGCCGGTGCGCCCGACCAGAACCGCGATCACCACGAGCAGCAGCGCCAGCAGACCCGCGCCCAGCCCCTTGTGGAATGCCGACCCGGTCTCGCCCGCATAGAGGAACGTGGCGATGGTCAGCGCGGCCAGCGGAAAGCTCAGCGCCCAGAACGACAGCGCGAAGGGCAGCCGCAGGATCTTCGGCAGTTGCGTCGCCACGATCAGCGCGAAGACATATGCCGCGTTGATCATGAACATGGCGAGATGATCCACCTCGCCGTTCAACCGCATCCACGCGATGAACCCCACCGCGGGCGGAGCG
>NZ_DSDD01000340.1:0-9332 GCF_011048875.1 Rhodovulum sp. | reverse complement strand
GATTTCGGCTTTCTGAAACCCGTGCCGGAGGGCTGAGTTGCCGAAGGGACACGGCCCGGTCCGTGCCGGGGCATCCGGCGGGGGTTTGGGCCGGAACTGCGACGTTGTGCCAAAGGGGGCCTTGGGGTAGAATTCCATCCGGGGATGTGCGGCAGTTTTTCCGACGCTGTGGCCGGTCGGCCGGTCCGTAACCTGCAGGACGGTCGCGCCGATGGGATGCCCCGCTTGGGGGTGAGCGGAATGGGCGAGGGGATTGGAGAGGATTTGCCGCCGTCCGGACCCGACTCGGCCGGGTCGGAACGGGCGAAGGTCATCGAACTTCTGAGTTCCGAGGCGTGGCAGAAGCGCCTGGAGGAAGCGCGCCTTCAACGCGCGAAGGTGCTTGCCGAAAAGGCGTCCCGGACAGGGGGTTGTTCGGCCCCGGATGCGGGAGAGTGCGGAAAGGTCCGGCCCGACGCGGTCCCGGCCCCTGTCTCGTCGCCGCGCCGGTCATCGCAGGGAGGCGATACCCCAACGGGGCAGGCGGCAAGGTCCCCGGACCGAGACGCTGAACTGGTCCCCGGGCGACCGTCCCGCACGGCGTCGGTGCGTGGGCCGCTACTCACGGTCGCGAATCGGATCGCAGATCGCTCGTCCGAAGCGCCGCGGCTGAAGGTGGCGCTTGCCCAGGCCCGGGCCGCGGAACGGGGTGGCGCGGATCGGCGGCATGGCCGACTCCGCAGGGCCGTGCTGGTCCTTGCCGCCTTTGCCCTGGGTCTGGTCTTCGGCATCGCCGCGATGCAGCTTGTCGGCATGAAGGATCGCCGCGCGGTGCCGGCCGGCGCAGGGCCCGACCCCTCGCGCCCAATGCTCGCAACGGTTCTGCCGACCGAAACCGGCGCGCCGTCGCTGGATGCCGCATCGGGGCTTCCCGCGAGTTCGACACCCGTGCTGCGCCGACCCGGACAGCTGTCTGTCCCGGCGCTCGAGCTGCCGCTCGCCGGGGAACCGCCAGCAGGGACTGCCTGACCCGAGCCGCCTCCCATCGGCCCGGCCGGACCCGGAACGATGCGCGCGGCCGGAACGATGCCCGACCTGCCCCCAGCCCGGGTTGCGACGGCGGGTCTATCGCGCCCGCCAGCCGCAATGACGGTTGCACATGCCCTGTCCCGGGCGCCTCTCGTCGAGGCGGCGTCGTTCCCCCTGTCAGCCGCATTTCCGGGTCCGGTCTTCCCTCCCCGGGCCGCCCGTCTGTCCACGCCACCTGCGGCGTTTGCCGGTCCGGTCCCGGTCGCGCCTGTGCCCATTGCCGCCCCCTGGGTCGGCGGCCTGGCAGCGACCGCCCCGCAAGCGAATCCACCGGCCGCGAGGCTTCCGGCGCCTGAAGGCGCCGTTTCCGTGGCGGGGCCGCCGCGCGCTCCGGCGGACCTGTCTTTCCCCCTCCGTCCGCCCGACGCCCAACCTGCGAAGGCGCCGCTGCCGCCTGTAAAGGACGTCTTCGTCAGCGTCTTCATTCCGCCTTCGGTGTCCGAGGGCGGCGTGGCCCAAGTGGTCGCGACGCTGGTCAGGGCCGGGTATGACATGGCACAGCCTGCCCGTGTGCGGGTTGCGATCCGCGAAACCGATGTGCGCTTTTTCAACCGCCAGGATGCCGAGGCGGCCCGGATGCTGGCCCGGCGGCTGGGTGCTGTGGCCCGCGATTTCACCGACTCGCCCAGAAAGCCAAGACCCGGTCGGCTGGAACTCTGGGTCGGCGAGGGGCCGCGGGCCGGGGCTGCGGGCATCGGCCAGATCGACAGCACAAGATAGACGCTCGGTTCTCCGCGTCTGCTCTAACGCAGCCCTTCGCGCGCGATCAGCGCCGCAAGGTCGCGCAGTGCCTCGCCGCGCGCTGCGGCGATGGCGGCCGGGCCCCCGCCCGGGGCAATTCCTGTCGTGATGGCAAAGCTGCCCGAACGCCCGCGCCGCCCCTGTTCGGGGGCCACGAAATACTGGCCCGACAGCCGGAACCGGCCTTCCGCCTCGGCCAGCATGTCGGAAACGCGCACCTCCAGCGTGGCATTGGCGCGCTCGAAGAAGGGCCAGGGCTCGGCAGCGACTGTCGCGCCGGTCATCCGGCCCAGATAGTGCGCCAGATCGCCGGTGATCGCGCGGGCCGGATCGTCGGCCCAGAGCGCCGAAGGCGCGGGCGTCAGCGCCCCGTCCGCGCCGCGGACATGGATTTCGTCCGAAGCGGCATAGGCGGGCAGTGCCACCTCGCGCAGCGCGATGGTCGCAAAGGCCGAGGGCAGGCGCGGGCCTGCGACCGGCGCTTCCGGCACGGTGTAGCGCTGGGGTGGGGTGCCGGCGCAGCCCGCGGCAAGGGTGGCCAGCGCAAGGGCGAGCAGGGGAGCGTGTTTCATCTCTAGCGTCCGAACAGGATCGAATTGGGGTTGCGTTCCAGCGTCCGCGCCAGCGTCGAGACGGCGCGGGCAGCGCGCTCGACCTCGCGGATCGCGGGGCCAAGGTCACGACCGACCCCGCGCGTCGCGTCATAGTCTCGGATCGTGGCGGCGGCCTCGTCCAGCACGGCGCGGGCGCGGCTCAGAAGGGCGGGCAGGTCTTCGGCGGCGGCCGAGAACCCGTCGGCGGCGGCCCGGGCCGAGGCGAGCGTTACATTGGCGTTCTCGATCACGCCGCCGTCGCGCAGCTCGGCCAGCACATTGCGCAACTCGCCCAGCGCGGCCGACAGATCGGCAGGCAGGGCGCGGGCGGCATCGGTATCGACCAGCCGCGCCGCCGCGTCCATCAGCGCCGAAAGACGCGCGGCCAGTTCGTCCAGCGGCACGGCCTCGGCATTCTCGGCGATCGCGGTCAGGCGGGCGACCAGTTCGGGCACGCCCTCGACCGTGCCTTCGACCCGTGCGGCGGCGGCCGCGGCCGCGTCGATGGCCGCGCCCAGCCGCCCGGCGGCATCGCTTTCGTTCAGCCGCGCGACCAGCGTTTCCAGTTCGCCCACCGCCGCCGAGAGCCGCCCGGGCAGCGCCTGTGCCTCGTCGGTGCCGACAAGCCCGCGCGCCTCGCCCAGCAGGGCGCGCACCTCTCCCGGCACGGCGCGGATATCCTCGCTGCCTGCCAGACGGGCAATATTGTCGAGCGCGGCGATGGCGCTTTCCATCACCTGTTCGATGGGCAAGGCATTGATACGGTTATAGATCCCCTCGGCGGTGGCGGCGGCATCGGCGATCTCGGCCGGCGCGGTGGGCAGGACCGGGTTCGGGCTTGCCGCGCGATCCAGCGCGGCGGGCGGCGCATCGGCCATCTCGACCAGTTCGACCTTGAGCCCGCCGGTCAGCAGCGAGGCCGTGACCATCCGCGCGCGCAGCCCCTCGTCCACGCGGGCGGCAAGGTAATCAAGCGCGGCTTCGGGGTCGGGCCTGCCGTCAAGGCCCAACTGGCCCGGCCGGATCGCCAGCGTCGCAGTCAGGCGCACCCGCTCGTCGCCGAAGCGCACGGCATCCACGATCCCGCCCAGCGCCGTCACCTTGCCGATGCGGATGCCGCCCAGGTCCACGGGCGCGTCCACGGCCAGACCGCTGACATTCTCCTCGAAGATCACGGTCAGCTTCAGCAACTCGCCCTCATCTGCGCCGAACAGGCTGGCGCGCGCCGCGGCTTCGTCGGAATAGACGTTGAACTGCGTGCCCGGCTCGACCGGCGCGCCGCCCGAAACCATGGTGCGGAAGGTGATCCCGCCCGAGACCAGCGAGGCGATCGAGTCGAAATCGAGCCGCGCGCCCCCCGGTCCCAGCGAGAAGCGGAAACCCGAGGTATCCCAGAACCGCGTCGCCGAGGAAATCAGGCGGTCATGCGGGGCGAAGATGATGGCCTCGGCCTCGACCGTGGCGCCGTCCTCGAACACTTCAGCCCGGCCGATCCGGCCGACTTCGATGCCGCGATAGACGATGGGCGCCTCGGCCGTCAGCGAGGCCGAGCCTGCCGCACGCAACCGCAGCCGGAGCGCGGCGCGCCCCTCGCGGTTCAGCGGTGCTGTGGTCGAAGCCTCGTGGCGCTGGACGAAGCCGCGGGGCGTGTCGTCCCACATGCCCTCGATGAAGGTGCCCGACAGCACGGTTTCCAGCCCCGACACGCCGCGCGGCGTCACCTCGGCGCGGACCACCCAGAATTGCGCGTCCTCGTCCACGAATTCGGCCACGTCGCGATCCAGCCGGACGCCGACCAGCACCCGGTCCAGCCCCTCGGTGAAGGCGACGCTTTCCACGATCCCCACGGTCACATCGCGATAGCGCAGCTCGGTCTCGCCCGCGCGGATGCCCGAGGCGGTCTCGAACACCAGTTCCAGAAGCGGGCCGCGTTCGGCATAGCTGTTCCAGGCCACCCCCAGCGCGATCGCCAGCGCCGCGGCCGGGATCACCCAGACGATGGAGAGCCGTTCCAGCAGGCTGCGGCGGGCGGGCTCGACGGGGGTTTCGGGCGGCAGGTCGGTCATGCGCGGCGCCCCTCCCGCGCGGCGTCCCAGATCAGGCGGCTGTCGAAGCTTTGTGCCGAGAGCATGGTGAAGATCACCGACAGCGCGAAGAACAGGCTGGCCGGGCCGGGGCTGACCGAAGCGACGGCGCCAAGCTGCACCAGCGAGGCCAGGATCGCGACCACGAAGACGTCGATCATGGACCAGCGGCCGATATATTCCACCACCTGGTAAAGCTGCTGGCGGCGGCTGCCGGACAGCGCGCTGCCATGGCGCACGCCCAGCGCCAGCATGGCGATGGCCAGGAACTTGCCCAGCGGGATCGCGACCGAGGCGGTCAGGATCACCAGCGCGATGCCCCAGTTGCCGTTGCGGGCCAGGTCGACCGCGCCGCCGATGATCGTGGCCTCCTGCGAGGCAATGAGCGTGCGGGTGGACAGCATCGGGTAGAGATTGGCGGGCACATAGGCGATCACGCCGACCAGCCACCACGCCCAGACCCGTTGCAGCGCCATCGGCGCGCGCGTGTGCAGCCGATGCCCGCAGCGCCCGCAGCGGTCCGTGCCCGCGGGCCAGACCCGGGTGCAGCTCGTGCAGGCCACCAGCCCCATCTCGCGCACGGTTCTCAGCGTTCCAGCGATTTCCATACCGAATACCTGCACATGAATCCGTCCTGCACCACCACCAGGACGACAAGGGCGGCGAACATCCAGAAGGCGGGGCCGAAATGGACTTGCGCCAGATCGGCGATCTTGACCAGCGCAACCGCACAGCCGATGACGAAGATCTCGGCCATCGACCAGGGCCGCAGGTCCTCGGACAGCCGGAACGCGGCGGCGGCATGGGGCGCAGGCGGGCGGTCAAGAACGACCGGGCCGAGCACATAGATCACCAGAAGCGCGCGCAGCACCGGGATGAAGACGATCAGCGCCGCCACCGCCAGCGCAAGGATCGCGACCGGCCCGTTTGCGGCAAAGGCCAGTGCGGCGTCAAGCACCGAACTGGCATTGCGGCGCCCCGCCGCCTCGATGGCAAGGAAGGGGGCCAGCGTTGCCGCCACGACCAATACCACGACCGCCACCGCGACCGCGATCAGGTGCTGGCCCGCCCGGCGGCGCGGCGCGATCAGCACCGTCTTGCAGCATGCGCAGACCGCGCGCTCGCCGGGGCCGGGCTGGACCGCGCGATAGACCGCATCGCAGCGCGGGCAGGCGATCAGCGCGGCCAGGTCCGGCCCGGCGGCATTCGGAGCAGGGGGTATGGGTTGCGGCACGTCAAAGGGGGTCATGGGCACCAGCATAGGGGACGGCGCGGCGTTATCCAACTCTTTACGGGCGAGCGCCCCCGTGGACGGTCAGCCTTGGCGGTCGGACGGCGCGGTCGTGCGGGTCTGTTTTGACAATTGCACGGCCAGGATTCCCGCCATGATGACGACGACACCCGTCACGTCCAGCGGCCCCAGCGTCTCGCCCAGCAGGAGCGCGGCGATGGACACGCCGAAGAACGGGCTGAGGAAGTGGAAGGTCGCCGCCCGCACCGCGCCGATCCGGCGCACCAGCAGGAACCAGATCAGCGTGGCGACGAGACCCGGGAAGATCGTCGTGTAGGCGAAGGCCAGGTCCATCGCCAGCGCGCGCAGATCCATTGCTCCCCCCAAAGCGAAAGGGCCGCCACGCGGGCGACCCTGAACCGTTTCCGGCGCTGCGGAAAGGCGCGGACCTCAGCCGTTCACGCTGTCCTTCAGGGCTTTGGCGATGGTCATCTTGACGACCTTGTCCGAAGGCTTCTGGAACTGCTCGCCGGTGGCGGGGTTGCGCACCATGCGCTCGGGGCGCTCGCGGCAGTAGATCTTGCCCACGCCCGGCAGGGTCACCGAACCGCCCGCCGCCACTTCGCGGGTGATGATGCTGGTCACCGCGTCCAGTGCCGCCGTCGCGGTCTTCTTGTCAGCGCCCATTTCTTCGGCCAGGGCCGCGACGAGCTGGGTCTTGGTCATCGGTTTCGACATCTAGGGTCTCCTCGTTCGTGCCCTCTGTGGGGGCTCATCCTGGGGATTAAACTCGATATTGCGGCGGCACACAACGATTTGTGGATTGAAATGGACGGTTTTCACGCATTTTGTGGGCGTTTTCCGCCTAGAGGAAGGCCGTTTCCTCGAAGCTGCGCAGCTTGCGGCTGTGAATCCGCTCCAGCGGAATGTCGCGCAACCGCTCCATCGCGCGGATTCCGATGGCCAGATGGCGCGAGACCTGGGTCTTGTAGAAGTCGCTGGCCATGCCCGGCAGCTTGAGTTCGCCATGCAGCGGCTTGTCCGACACGCATAAAAGCGTGCCATAGGGCACCCGGAACCGGAACCCGTTGGCCGCAATGGTCGCGCTTTCCATGTCCAGCGCGATGGCGCGCGACTGTGACAGCCGCTGCACCGGGCCGGACTGATCGCGCAGCTCCCAGTTGCGATTGTCGATGGTCGCCACCGTGCCGGTGCGCATGATGCGCTTGAGTTCATAGCCGTCAAGCTGCGTGATCTGGGCCACCGCTTCCTGAAGCGCGACCTGGATTTCCGCGAGCGCCGGGATCGGCACCCAGACCGGCAGATCGTCGTCCAGAACGTGATCGTCACGCAGATAGCCATGCGCCAGCACGAAATCGCCCAGCCGCTGGCTGTTGCGCAGCCCGGCGCAATGGCCGACCATGAGCCAGGCATGCGGGCGCAGGACCGCGATATGGTCGGTCGCGGTCTTGGCGTTCGAGGGGCCGACGCCGATATTGACCAGCGTGATGCCCTGCCCGTCGGCGCGTTTCAGGTGATAGGTCGGCATCTGCGGCAGCTTGGCCGGGGCGGGCAGGGGCGCGTCGGGCGCGGTGATCTCGGCATTGCCGGGGCCGACGAAGGCGGTGTAGCCCGAGGCCGGATCGGCCAGCGCGGCACGGGCGAACGCCTCGAATTCCTCGACATAGAACTGGTAGTTGGTGAAAAGGACGTGGTTCTGGAAATGCTCGGGCGCGGTGGCAGTATAATGTTCAAGCCGCGCCAGGGAGTAGTCCACGCGCTGCGCGGTGAAGGGGGCCAGCGGGCGGGGGGCACCCTCGGCCAGCGACAGCGTGCCGTTCACGATGTCGTCGTTTGTGGTGTTCAGATCGGGCACGTCGAACAGATCGCGCAGCGGATAGTCCAGAACGCCCTCTTGCGGGACCGACAGCCCGGTTTCGCCCGTCACCGCGAAATGCACCGGGATCGGCGTCTCTGACGGGCCGATCACCACGGGCTGGCCGTGATTGGCGATCAACAGGCCGATCTGCTGGCGCAGGTAATTGGCGAACAGGTCCGGCCGCGTGATCGTCGCGGCATAGGTTCCCGGCTCGGCGACATGGCCGAAACTCAGGCGGCTGTCGACCTGGGCATGGGTCGCGGTTGAAAAGCGCACCTGCGGATAGACCGCGCGGAACCGCGCCCGCGGCGCCTGGCCCGCAAGGGTTTCGCGGAACCGCTCGCGCAGGAAACTGCGTGAGGTCTGGTAGATCCCGGCCAGCCGCGCGACCGCCGCCCCGGCATCGGTGAATGCCTCCGCTCCGGGCAGTTCGGGGCCGACAAGCGGCAGTTCATCGGCATGGTCCTGCATCTATGTGGCGTCCCTGGGCTGTGCCGGGACAGGTTTCACGCTTTGGCCGCCCGGCGCAAGCCCTACGTGCGCCCCCTTGCCGCGCGGCGCCGGGCGCGCGATGCTGGGCGCATGACAGGAACGCTACTTTCCGTCGGGCATGGCTATTCCGCGCGCGAACTGGGCCGGTCGCTTGGCCCGGGCTGGCGCGTGATCGGCACCACCCGCAGCCCGGCGCGGGCGGACGAGCTGCGCGCCGAAGGGGTCGAGCCGGTGATCTGGCCCGGCGACGATCTGCGCCCGGCGCTGGCCGCGGCGACCCATGTCCTGTCCTCCGTGCCGCCCGGGGCCGGTGGCGATCCGGTGGTTGCTGCGTTGGGCAAGGCGCTGCGCGCGGCCCGGCATCTGGTCTGGGTCGGCTACCTGTCCACAACGGGGGTCTATGGCGACCATCGGGGCGGCTGGGTCGACGAGACGACGCCGCTGACGCCTGCCACCGGGCGCGGCGCGGCCCGCGTCGCGGCCGAGGCGGAATGGGCGGCGCTGGGCCTGCCGCTGCACATTTTCCGGCTGCCGGGCATCTATGGTCCGGGCCGGTCTGCCATCGACCGGCTGCGCGAGGGCAATGCGCAGCGGATCGTCAAGGAAGGGCAGGTCTTCTCGCGCATCCATGTCGAGGATATCGCGCAGGTGCTTGCCGCCTCGATGGCGCGGCCGAATCCCGGTGCGGTCTACAACGTCGCCGATGACGAACCCGCGCCCGCGCAGGACGTGATCGCCTTTGCCGCAAGGATGCTGGGCCTGCCGCTGCCCCCCGAGATCCCGTTCGAGGGCGCCGGTCTTGGCCCGATGGCTGCCAGTTTCTATGCGGAATCCAAGCGGGTGCGGAACGACCGGATCAAGACGGAACTCGGCATCCACCTGCGCCATCCCGATTACCGGGCGGGGCTGGCCGCGATCCTCGAAGGCGAGACCCGCGAAGGCTAGGGCCGGCCGCCTGGACGACCGGCCCCGATGCTCAGATCCGGCCCTTGAGCAGCGGCAGGATCATTTCGCCGGCATAGTCGCGCGCCTGGGCCAGATAGGCGTCATAGCTTTCGCGCACCTTCTCGACATCGGCATTGGCCGCGGTCAAGTCGTCCTGAACCTCGGCCCAGGCGTTCCGCAGCGCGGCGATCACGTCCTCGGGGAAGGGCAGGAACCGCACGCCCTGCGCCTTGAGATCGGCCATTGCCCTGGCGTTGTAATAGTCGAACTGCGCCTGCACCTCGAGGGCTGCGGCATAG
>NZ_DSDD01000303.1:0-9428 GCF_011048875.1 Rhodovulum sp. | reverse complement strand
CGCTGTCGTAAAGGGTCTTCTCGGCCATCGGGTCGCTCAGGGCATACCAGTTCTGCAGGAAGCAGACCCGCAGCATCACCTCCAGCGGCATCGGTGGCCGGCCGCCCTTCGGCCCAGCCTTGGTATAATGCGGTGCGATCAACGCCAGCAGCCGACACCAGGGCACCACCGCGTCCATCTCCGCCAGGAATTGCTCGCGCCGCGTGACCTTCTTCATCGCATCACGCAGACCGGGAAAGGCGGGCTGTTTCGGCATCGGTGGGGCTCCTTGAAGGGATGTCCAAGTCTACCAGATCAGGCAGAAGTCGGGAGGTTTTTCAGACGTTCCTATCGTTCACGGACGATCAGTGTAGATCGTCATTCGACGATGCGAGGGCAATCGCAAGCCGCCCCACCCCGGATCGCCCCGGAAGGGTCCTAGCCTTGCGACATGGCCCCCCGATGGTTCGGCGGATGCCGTCATGGAATTTTCCGGCAGGATGCAGGACGAGAGCCCGAGGGGAAGATCCGTTGCTCCGCTGCCCGGATCATGCGCGCGCCGCGCCAGGCCGAGGGATTGCGGCGCCGCCGGTGGCGTCTTGTCATCATGCGCCAGAATGTTCGCACCGGAGATGTGGCAGACAAGCTTCAGATTGACGACGCCCCAGGGGCGAAAGCCATTCTGGCGCAGGAACGTCACCTCTGGGAAGAGAAGCCGATGGGTCGCTTGAGGAAGGGTCAGCCGGTCGTGGCCGTGACACTGATCGCCGCCTCGATGACGGCATCGACGGCCAGCGCACAGGACATCGACCCCGGGGCGGACGACATCCTTCGGGCGATGTCGGATTATCTGGCCGGTCCGGGCAGCTTCAGCGTGACCGCGGATGCCTCGACCGACATCCTGATGCGCGACGGCGCCAAGGGGCAACTGACCGCGACCGGCCAGATGGTCCTGGACCGGGCGACCGGCTTCCATGTCACCCGCAAGGGGCCTGCGGGCCAGACCACCATCGTGTTCGACGGCACGCCCATCGCCATCGCGAACGAGGCGCTGGGACTGCACCTGTTCATCCCGGTCGCGGGCGATGACGACCGCGCCGACATCAGCACCACCTTCCTGCAACCCTTCATTGCCTGCACCACGCCCGAGGCATGGACCTTCACGGTCAATTCCGAGGCCAGCTATGACTGGGAGGACGAGGAATGGGCGATCCCGATCAACCTTCAGGTCTCGAAGATGACGATGATCGGCAAGCAGCCGGTCAGCATCGGCGGCGGGGTGCGCTACTGGGCCGAAAGCGGCCCGTCCAGCCCCGAAGGCTGGGGCGCAAGGCTGTTCGTGAGCTTGCTGTTCCCGAAAGGCTGAGCCCGCATGCCAGGGCGATCCCTCGACGGATATCCGGGCAGGCGCGGGCGCCCTCCGCCGAGCCCGGCATCTTCCTGTCGACCGGCCGTGCGGCGGAACCTGGCCTGGCCTCGGTCGAGGTCACGATTCCGCCGCCCCATGTGATCGGACAGATCGAACGGCCCAAGCGGCGGCCGCCCGACCCGCGGACGGAATTCACGGTCGTCGATCCGGTCGTCTGTGGCGGTGACGCCGACATGATCTCCGCGCTCAACCGCGCGCTCGTCGCCCGCGGCAAGATCAAGGAGATCGCCGACATCATGGTGCGGACCCAGGCCGAGAGTGCAGATGCCTTCGCGCATTCGATGGGCACGCTGCTGACCATGGAAGGTCTGCTGGACCTGCAACAGGCCGGCACGCTGGGGCGCCGGGGAGAGATCAACCATATCATGCTGGCCTCGCCCGATATCAACCTCGACCTGTTCCGCACCCAGCTTGCCCGGCTTTCGCCGAGGATCCGCAAAGAAGATCTACCTCCTCGTCTCCGCGGACGACAGGGCGTTCCGCGGGTCCTCAATCATCGCGGGGGGCGTTCCGCGGGTCGGCGCGGCGAACATGACGGAGCTTGAAAAACTCGGCCTGACGGTCATCGACCTGTCGGGAATCGACGATTCCAGTTCCGGAAGCCATTCGAAATTCGCCGGATCGCCGGAAATGGTCCAGTTGATCGGCGCGGGGCTGAATTCGGTCGGCGGCGTCGCGGGCGTCGAACCTTTGCAGCAATACCTTCTGTCGCCTGAACCGGGCCGGACCCAGACCTACGACATCGCCTGGGATGCCGAGCGCGAACGCTGGTATCCGGTGTTCCCCGCCCCGATCTTGCCGCGACCGGATCGCCCGATGCCTGCACCGATTGCCACACCGACCGCGACGCGGCCTGGGCGGCGGCGAAACTGGCCGCGCGCTTGCCCGAGACGCATCTGCAGATCGTCGCCGCCTGGTCGATGGTGGTCCGCCTGCACGCCCGGCGGCATGACACCGCCCAACGCGCGGAGTTTCTTGCGCCGACAGGGTTAATTCCGGATCGTTGCACAAAGGGCGTCCGGCCGGAATCGCGTCTGCGATTTGCCGGGGCTTGCGTGCAGGACGGACAAGGCATGTGTGGATATCGACAAGGTCGCCATGCCCCGGGGGAGGGAAGAATGCCGACAACGCGACTGCAACGGACAGCCGGTGTTGCCGCGCTGTCGGCCCTGACAGCAGGTCCGGCCATCGCACGGGACAGCGGCTGGACCTTCGATCTGACCGGCTATCTGTAGGTGAACGATACCGGTGTGACCGCCGACACGCCATTCGGCGAAGCGAGCGCCGAACTCAGCTTCAGCGATGCGCTGGACGCGCTCGACTTCGCCTATATGGGCATGGTCGAGGCGCGCAACGGGCCGTGGGGCGTCATTGGCGACCTGCTCTAGTTCAAGCTCTCGGCCGACGGCCCGACACCGAACGGCGCGCTGTTCTCGAAGGTCGAGGCCAAAAGCGAGATCACGGTCGTCAGCACCTACCTGACCTACCGCGTGCACGAGGACGCCAATGTCGCCTTCGACATCGGCGCGGGCTTGCGGGCGTTCTGGACCTCGGTCGACACGAAACTTGTCGGCACGGGGGGCAATCCCATCCGGGATTTCGGCCACGACAAGGATCGGGTCGATCCGGTCCTGGCCGCAAGGCTATCGATGGCCTTCAACGAGAAATGGTTCGGCACGCTCACCCTCGATGCGGGCGGCACCGGCGACAGCAGCAGCTGGCAGGCGCTTGCCACGGTCGGATACCGCCTGAACGAGAAATGGACACTCCAGGGCGGCTATCGCTATCTCGAGGCCGAGTGGGACACCGATTACGGCAAGGCATCGCTGGATCTATCGGGTCCGGTCATCGGCGCGACCTACCGGTTCTGACCGCGGGCCGAGGCCGGTTTCTTGAACGCATCCTGCGCAATCCAGGGGATTGAACGTGGCACTGGTCGAGACGCGCTGCACCGGGTGGCGGTGGACAACATGGGTCGCGGTGACCTGCCTGACGCTGATCGTGGCTGGGCATGCAAGGGCGCAGGACGACCGGCCCAACATCCCGCTGATCGTGGCCGACGACGCCGGCTATGCGGATCTCGGCAGTTTCGGCGGCGAGATCCAGACCCCGAACCCTGACGCGCTCGCCGCGGTCGGGATCCGGTTCACCCGGTTCAACGCCAGCGTGACCTGCTGGCCGACGCGCTCGATGCTGCTGTCCGGCACCGACAACCACGCCCCAGGCGTGGGCAGCATGGCCGAGTCACGGCCCCCAACCAGCTGGGCGCGCCGGGCTACGAGGGCCACCTGAGCGACCGTGTGGCACCCCTCCCGGCCCTGCTGGCAGAGGCGGGCTACAACACCTTCATGGCCGGGAAATGGCACCTGGGCGAAGAGCCCGAGCACTGGCCGGCGGCGCGCGGATTCCAGCGCGATCTCTCTCTCATCCCCGGCGGCGGCAGCCATCTGGACGACATGTGGGGCGCAAGGGGCGAGCGGCAGCCCGACACCTGAAACGGTGAATTGCCGAGGGCCCTGCGGCCCGGGTTCCATTCCAGCGTGGATTACACCGCGGCGATCATCGACAACATCGAGGAGCATCGCGCCGACGGCAGGCCGTTCTTCGCCTGCCTCGCCATGCAGGCCCCGCATGACCCGTTCCGGTTGCCCGACGACTGGCGCGACCGCCATGCGGGCCGCTACGATGACGGCTACGACGCCCTGCGCGCCGCCCGGATCGAACGGATGAAGACGCTGGGCATCCTCGATCCGGAGGCGACGGTCTTCCCGCGGCTGCCGGGCGTGCCCGCCAGGGCACAGGCCGGTGCCGGTCCGCTCCGCATGTTCAAGGGCTTCCGGTCCGAAGGCGGTATCCGCGTTCCGGCCATCGTTGCAGGCCATGGCGTGCAGCGCGGCGCCCGCATCGCCGACAGCCTGACGCATCTCATGGACATCCCGGCAACCATCCTTGAGGTTGCAGGCGTGCCCTACCCCGACACCCGTGACGGCAAACCCGTGCCGCCACTGCTGGGCAAGTCGCTGACCCCGATCCCGAGCGGTGAAAGCGACGCGGTGCGCGGCCCCGCCGACCGGATCGGATGGGTGCTTTTCGGCAACCGGGCGGTCCGTATGGGCGACTGGAAACTGGTGTCGCTGTGCGCCCCCTACGGCGCCGGGGACTGGCAGTTGTCCGACCTGAAGGCCGACCCTGGCGAAACCCACGACCTCGCCGCCGAGCGCCCCGAGATCCGGGACGAGATACTGCGGCACTGGGACGACTACGCCGCGACCCACAATGTCATCATTCCCGACATGTCACCGATCTGCCAGCCCGCGAACTGACCGCGGCCAGGCGTCAGGCCATCGCCCGGCCGGAGCCGCCTGCCCGCCTCCGGCCGCGCGGGGCAAGGACAGGGTTCCGGCGGGCGTCAGACGGTGCTGGCGCGCCGCGTCCAGAGGACCTGCCATCCGACCAGAAAACAGGCCAGATCCCCGAGAATCGTGACGATCCGGAAAACGAGGGCCGCCAGAAGCGCACCCTCGCCGCCGCCATTTGCACCCAGCACAGCGACCAGAACCGCCTCGCGCATTCCAAGCCCGCCGGGTGCGCCGGGTGTCAGATATCCCACGAGCCAGGCGATGACGGCGACAAATCCAGCCAGAAGCGGATCGGCAAACCCGAGAAGCACGGCAACCCCGGCGAATACCGCCCCGAGCCCGACCATGAAGGACATGGCCAGAAGCAGCGGCCCGGCGATGCCCCGGATGCGACGCGCGGCGAGCGCGGCCCCAAGCCCGATGACCGCGAAAGCCCCCAGCGCAAGCGCGCCGTCGGGCGGAACAAGTCCGGATGCCCAGCCGGGAAGCTGCAACCTTTCCAAGGGCAGCAAGGGCAGTGCCAGCGCCAGCACAAGAACCGCGCCCGCCGGGGTCACCGCGACCTCGATGGCGGTGGCCCGGGCAAGCGCGCCGTCGCCCAGCGGGCCGCCCCGCAGCCACAGCGCCCGCCCCAGCAGATGGGCGACATTGCCCGGCAGGTAGCGGGCGATCTGCGTTGCCGTGAAGGACAGGTAGGTGCGGCGCCGCGGCTCGGCCCCGAAGCCGGCGACGATCCGGTGCCAGGCCTCGGCCAGCAGGAACAGAAGGCCGCCATAGGCCAGGGCCAGCAGCCCGATCACCGCCAGCGACGCAGGGTCGGGACGCCATGCGGCCAGAGACGGCCAGTGGCGGACCAGTTCGCGGCCCAGGAACCAGAGCGCAGCGGCAAGGATCGCGAACCCTGCAAGCCGCGCGCCCCGTGACAGAAGGCGCCTCGTGCTCATGGCGCCGTGCGGACGTCGGCAAGCAGCGTCGTTTCGTCGGGATAGGGCAGCGCCGGGGTCAGACCGCGCAGGCAGCGCGCGCGCAGTCCGGACTCCGCGATGGCCGCGCGATACCGGGCGCGGCCGGAATTGTCGAACACCATCATCCCGCCGGGGGCAAGCCTGTCCCGCGCATGTGCAAGGCAGGCCGCCCGCGCGCGCCCGTCGATCACGATCAGGTCGTAGGCCGCGCTGTCCCCCGTCTCGATCGCCCGGGCATAGGCGGCAAAGCCCTGTCCGGCCTCGCCCGCCTTTTCCGAACGATAAAGCGGCTCGACCGCCCCGGCCGGATCGGGCGGGACAAGGCGCAGATCGACCGGTGCCAGCCCCGGCATCGCCGCGATCCTGCGGGCGACCTGCGCGTGCCAGCCCGCATGATGTTCGACGCTGGTGACCGTGCCCGCCCGCCGGGCAAGCCAGATCGTGCTGGCGCCCGAGCCATATTCGAAGACCCGCGCCCCCGGCCGTGCGGCCAGCGCGCGCTCGACCTCTGCGATGGCGGCATAGCTCCACCACGGCACGTCAAGCGCGACCAGACCGTCGAGGTCATGGATCGCGAAAAGACTGCGCGCCCAATGCGCCAGGCGCGAGCCCTCTCGCCTGCGATCCAGCCAGTCCAGCAGTCCTACACGGGCCGAAACCCGTTCCAGGCCCCGCGCAAGGCCCACATATCCCGTCTTGGCAATGGCTGCGACGCTCATGCTTCTTCGGTCCTTTCGGTGCGTTGGCCGCGGGATGCGCGCGGGGCGCGGCAGATTTCGTCGATCCGGGCCGGGTCAAAGCCCCGTCCCGCCGCGCGGCGGCGGCAGTCCTCCTCGGTCCAGGGCGCGAAGAAACTGCCCTCGACGCCGACAAAGGCACCGCGATAGGCACCGGCCGTGGTCAGGTTGCCGGTCAGCCCGATCATGCCCGCCGCGACAAGGCCAAGCGACATGGGCGCGGCCAACGGCCGGGTCGCCAGCCGCGGGACCAGCCAGCCCAGCCCGGGCAGCGCCAATGCCGCGGCCAGCGGCCACAGATCGACGTGATAGCGCAGCGTCACCGTCGCATAGGCGAGCGTCACCCCGGCGGCCAGCCCGGTGCCGAGGACCAGGGCCCAGTGTCGGCGCAGCGCCGCAGCCCCCGCCGCAAGCCCTGCCCCGGCCGCAATCGCCCAGATGGTCCAAAGCGCCAGGATCCCCCCTCCGGGCCCCTCGATCCGGACGGCGCCCACCCTGTCCCACGTGGCCGCAACGTGCATCCTGCGGGCGACCTCATGCGCCCCGGGCGAAAGCGTTTCCGCCGGCGCCAGCGTGTAGAGCAGCGCGTTCGGCACGATCCGGGCGGCATTGAACCGTCCATGTTCGATGAAACCCTGCGCCCGCGGCCCGTCCTGCGATTCATGGCCCCAGAAGACCGACCCGTATTGCACGCCGGCCGCGTCGAACCTCCCATGGGTTTCGGTGGCCCCGCCGAAGCGCGCCGCGTTCAGCCCCAGATAGCCGACCCCGCCCAGCCCCAGCATCGCGCAGCCTGCCAGCACCGGCGCAAGCGCCCGCCATCCGCCCCGCAGCAGGGACAGCCCGATCGCCGCAACCGCGATCACGTAAAGTCCGATCGCCAGGTTGGGACGGGCATGCAGGCACAGCGCGGCCAGAAGCGCGACCCCGACGACCATGCCCGCGGTCGGCCGACCGCGCGGCATGCCCAGAATCCAGAGCGCGACGACCCCGGCCGCCAGCGCATAGGCCATGGCGATAGGCTCGTGATAGAGCGCGATATTGGAGGCCAGCACCAGCCCCGGCGCGCCCAGCCAGACCGCCGCCGCCAGAAGCCCGGACCAGGCGACCGCGCGCCGCCCGCCGCCCGGCCAGCTCCGGCGGGCGACCTGAAGGAATGTCAGGTGGTAAAGTGCGGTACCGGCAACCGACCAGAACCAGATCGAGACCGGCGCCAGCGATCGTCCCCCGATCTCGACGAAGGGCGCCAGCGCCAGGCGCGTGATCAACGGCCCGAGGCCGTGGTAGAAATGCGCCGTGCCATCGGCGGTGTAATGGCCTTCGAACCCGATCACCCGTACAGGCAGATCGAGACGGCCCTCGCGCAATGCGAGCCATGCCTGGTCATAGATGTCGGTGCCGAAATGCGCGGGCTCGGCCCCGGCGAGGATGCCGAAGACGATCCAGCCGTAAAGCACGGCCCCGAGAATCCCGCCCGCAAGCGAGACCGCCAGGACCAGGCCCGCCACGGGAGCGGTGCCGACCTGCGCGGCAGGGGCGTCAGTCGCGTGCATCTTGCCACGGCGCGGAGCCGGGAGAACGGGCCAGCGTCGGTTCCAGCCGACGCATCCGCACCAGCAGCGCCTCGGTCAATCGGCGATTCGTGGCGATGGTGTCGCTGAGAAAGGCGATGACCACGGTGAAATAGCCCGCAAGCAGGAACACCCCGCCCAGCACCAGCGACTGGACATGCCCGTCGCCCTGCCCCATCGCATAGAAATACAGGAACCGCACCACGGGCAGCATCCCGATCAGCAGCATGACCAGCCCCGCGGCCAGAAAGCTGTACAGCGGACGATACATGACGCAACTTCGCAGCATCGTCACCACCTGCCTGGCCGGCCATGAACTGAAATGTCGAGCGGAACAGGCGCGAGGGGCGCGTCGCGGGATTGGTACGCACCGGCACCGAAAGCACCGTCAGCCCGTGCTGACCGGCATGGATCAGTGTCTCGATCGTGTAGGAAAAGCGGGTCATCACGTTGATCGTGAGGGCGGCCTCGCGCGAATAGGCGCGAAAGCCCGTCACCGCGTCCTGCACGTCAAGCCCGGCCAGCCCGCGCACGACCCGGCTTCCCAGGCGTTGCAGCAGCCGCTTGGACGGGGCAAAGGCCGGGTTGGCGCCGGGGTTGCGGTCCCCCAGCACGATATCCGCGCGGCCCTCGACGATGGGGCGCACGAGATCGGGGATGGAACTGCCGCAATACTGGTTGTCGCCATCGGTATTGACAATGATATCGGCCCCTGCGGCGATGGCGTTCTCGATCCCGGCCTGAAAGCTGCGCGCCAGCCCCTTGTTGCCCTTCTGGCGCAGGATGTGGTCCACGCCGAGCCGTCGGGCGACCTCGACGGTGTCATCGGTCGAGCCGTCATCCACGACCTGGATTTCGACCGTGCCGATCCCCTCGATCTCGCGCGGGATTCCGGCCAGGACCGCCGGCAGCGTGCACTCCTCGTTCAGGCAGGGGATCTGGACGATGAGTTTCAACGGACGCGGGCGTGCTGCGGCGGCCGGTCCGGTCGGTCCGGTCGGGTCCATGTCGGGCGCGCCGTCGAAATGTCGATAGGTGAAAGTCATCGCCCTTTCCGTAACTCCGCCGACGCCGCTCACTGGTCCCGCAGGGCCGACACTCCCATTGAAATCAGGCGAAACCGCGCCGCCTGAATGCCCCTTGGGCGGCGAATCCGGCGGCGACGCCAGCCTCGCATGTCCGGAGGACGACAACATGGATCCGGTTAAGAAATCACTTCAGGGCCGAGATGCGCCTTTCCGGCTAGGTTGCCGCGCCCGCCCTGCCCCTCTCACACCGCCCAGAGCCGGAACCGGCCCTGCCCGGTCAACTCGCGCACAAGGCCCATGCGGTGCAGCCGGGCAAGGCCGCGCTCGGCCGTGTCGCGCGACAGGCCCGCGAGCGTGGCG
>NZ_DSDD01000449.1:0-9438 GCF_011048875.1 Rhodovulum sp. | reverse complement strand
GCGCAACCGAACCAGGGGATGCCCGATGGACCTGAGAACCCGCATCTCGACCGCGCTGACGGCCGCGATGAAGTCCCGCGAAGCGGAGCGGCTGGGCACGCTGCGGCTGATCAATGCCGCGATCAAGGACAAGGACATCGCGCTGCGCGGCGAGGGTGTCGAGGAAGGCGTGGGCGAGGCCGAGGTTCTGGCGATCCTCGGCCGCATGGTCAGGCAACGCCAGGAAAGCGCGCGCGCCTACGAGGAGGGTGGGCGGCTCGACCTGGCGGAGGCCGAGCGCGCCGAGATCGCGGTGATCGAGGAATTCCTGCCGCGCCAGCTGAGCGAGGCCGAGGTGGCGAAGGCGGTCGATGATGCGATCGCCCGGACCGGCGCCGCCTCGATCCGCGACATGGGTCGGGTGATGAGCTTGCTCAAGGCCGAATATGCGGGGCGCATGGATTTCGGCACGGTCGGCCCCACGGTGCGCGAGCGCCTTGCCTGACGGCGGGGCAGGGGGCGGGCTTGCATCCGCGCGGCGCGGCGCCATGTCCTCGCAGGAGATTGTTAGGAAAGACGGGCCAGAAGGCCGGGGGCGGGTTTCGCCCATGCACGCGCGGCGCTATGCTGAAGGCCCGAACCGAGACAGGAAGAAGACGATGCTGATGAAATTCCTCAAGAGCGTACGACCCGAGGATTGGCCTGCCGTGATCCTGCGCGGTGCGGCTGTGGTGCTGATCTTGAGCCACCTGATCGCGTTCTTCTTCATCTACCGGCATTTCATCTTCATCCTGACCGCATTGGTGATGGGCCTGCTGCTCGCGCGCGAGATGTACGAGGACCTTGCCCAGCGGTTCTTCCGGCTCAAGGCGCAGACGTATGAGAAGAACGTGATGGAGCGGCAGATCCAGACCGAGCCGCCCGGGCGCGACCCGCTGCTGATCGAGGGGCGGCCCTCGATGAAGGACATCACCGACCGGGCCACGCGCAACTGACCCGCGCGAGTGGCGCTGCCGGGCTGAACGCCCGGTCGAAATTCCGCGCCAGCGCCACGTCCAGATCGGCCATCGTCACCGGCAGGCCCAGATCGACAAGGCTGGTGACGCCATGCTCGCGGATGCCGCAGGGCACGATGCCGTCATAATGCGTGAGGTCGGGTTCGACATTGATCGCGAGCCCGTGAAAGCTGATCCAGCGGCGCAGGCGCACCCCGATGGCGGCGATCTTGTCCTCGCGCGGGGCACCGGTGGGGCCGGGGGGCAGGTCGGGGCGGACGACCCAGACGCCGACGCGGCCCGCGCGGCGCTCGCCCGCGACGTTGAACTCGGCCAGCGTGGCGATCACCCATTCCTCAAGTTGCCAGACGAATTGGCGTACGTCGCGCCCGCGTGCGGCCACGTCCAGCATCGCATAGACCACCCGCTGGCCCGGCCCGTGATAGGTGTATTGCCCGCCGCGCGGCGTGGGAAACACCGGAAAACGGCCCGGATCGGTCAGGTCGGCGGGGTTTGCCGAGGTGCCCGCGGTGTAAAGCGGGGGATGTTCGACCAGCCAGATCGCCTCGCTCGCCCGGCCCGCCGCGATCGCCTCGGCGCGTTTCTCCATAGCGGCGCAGATCTCGGGATAGGTCGAAAATCCCTCGAAAACGGTCCATTCCGGCCGCATGGTCGTCAATTCCTTCCTTGACAGCTGTCACCGGTCGCCGCGAGACTTTGCAAATCCGGGCTCAGCCGGGCGCGCGTGTGTGACGGCGCCGAAAGTGCTTTTCGGGAGAGATGGCATGATGAGGAAGAAATTTGCAATAGCCTGCCTTGCGGCCAGCGTGGCAGCCACGCCGGCCACTCGGGTCGCGGCGGGCGGAAGCGATATCGCGGGCGGAATCATCGGCGGGATCATCGGCGGCGTGATCGTCAACGAGGCGAACAAGAACCGCCAGCGCCCGCAACAGCAGGTGCGCCGGACCGCGCCTAATCCGGGCGTCTCGGCGGCAACGCGCGCGCAGAACCGCGAGGTGCAGACCTCGCTGAACTATTTCGGCTTTCCCGCGGGCACGCCGGACGGCGTGCTGGGGCGCAATTCGCGCAACGCGATCTCGCAATACCAGGCGTTCATGGGCTACGCGCCCACCGGCACCCTCAACCACTATGAGCGCGATTTCCTCGTGACCTCCTATCACCGGGCGATTTCGGGCGGGGCAGTGACCTCGCAGATGGTGGCGGCGAGCCCGCTGGGGACGCGGGGCCTGCTGAAGACCTATCAGCAGCAGCTTGCCGGTGGCGGCATGATCGTCCCCGGGGCACCGGTGCAGCCCGGCACCACCGTCGTCGTCAACCCGCAACCGGCACCGCAACCGGCCTTGCCGCAGCAACCCGCAGTCACCGCCGCTGCCGTAGGCGCCGCCGCGGGGGCCGCCGCGGGGGGCGTGGCCGCGACACCGGCCTTGCCGAATTTTCTCAGCCAAGGCAACGGCCAGTCGCTGGCATCGCATTGCAACAAGGTCAGCCTGGTAACCAACAGCAATGGCGGCTTCACCACGGCGGCCAGCATGACCGATGCGGGTTTCGTGCTGGAGGAACAGTTCTGCCTTGCACGGACCTATGCCATCGCCGAGGGCGAGGAACTGGCGGCCCGAATTCCCGGGGTCACGCCCGACCAGATCGCCGAGCAATGCGCGGGGTTCGGTCCTGCGCTGAAGGATCAGGTCGCGGCGCTGTCGTTCAAGCCGAAGGAGCAGGTGCTTGAGGATGTGCGCGGCTTCGTGATGGGCTCGGGCATGCCGCCCGCCCAGCTTGCGGGCACCGCGCGGGTCTGCCTGTCGGTCGGCTACCGGACCGACAACATGGATGTGGCGATCGGTTCGGGGCTGCTGCTGGCCGCGCTGGGCGAGGATGTCTATGCCGAACTGATGGGCCATCACTTGGCGCAGGGATTCGGCGCCGCACGGCGGGTCGATCTGGCGCTGGACTGGTACGACACCGCGCTGGGCGCGACGGATCGTGGCGTGGTTCCGGTCTTTGCCCCGGCCCAGCCCGAACGCGCCGACCTGATCCGCAAGGCGGCCTACCGGCTGGGCGGGCGCGACGGTGGCGCGTCGCTGTCCACGGGGGAAACGCGGCCGCAACCCGCGGCGCTGCCGACCTTTGCGATCGACAACTGACAGCCCGTGCGGGGCGGCGGCAATTGCCGCCCCCGCCTTGGCTGCGCCCCGGAAAACGGGTGCAAAATCCCCCTTCACATCGACTGGCCAAGCCGCTAAGAAGCGCCGCACTACCTGATCACGTGCGGTCGTGGCGGAATTGGTAGACGCGCAGCGTTGAGGTCGCTGTGGGGTAACTCCCGTGGAAGTTCGAGTCTTCTCGACCGCACCAGTCACTCGCCCTTCTCAGGACGAACGCCGCCCGGCCCCGCGCATCGGGCGGCTTGATCCTGGTGCGTGGCGTATCCTGCGCCCGGTCTGCCTGCGCGCCGGGCAACCGGCCGCGCGGCTGCCGAAAGTCCGGGCATCGGGCGGGCCGGGGCCGGGTTTGCCTTGCGGTTCCGCTGGCAAATGCCGTCGCCCTCATTCAGGTCTTGGGCCGACGGTCCGGCGGGTCGGCGCAGGCCGGAAATCGGTCGCAACCGCCGCCGGAAATGTCGCGTTCCCGCGCGAATCCGACGGGGCTTGCGCGGAATGAATGTTGAAAAGAAGGGGAAAACCGGGTCTTTCGTCTGTTTCCAAGTTCGGCGTTGCACTTGGGCGGGCTCATGATACCGTTTCGCCAATCGGACGGACGATCCGGCAGAACGCGCCCACCAAGGGCGCGCGGCACAACAGGGGGTTACGGTTGACCGCTGCAACGGACAACGGGTTCGTGGTCTTTGACCGCGTCCAGAAAAGCTATGACGGCGAGACGCTCGTCGTCAAAGATCTCAACCTGTCGATCGGGAAGGGCGAGTTCCTGACGATGCTCGGGCCGTCGGGTTCGGGCAAGACCACCTGCCTGATGATGCTGGCGGGCTTCGAGACGGCCACGCATGGCGAGATCCTGCTCGACGGCAAGCCGATCAACAACATCCCGCCGCACAAGCGCGGGATCGGCATGGTGTTCCAGAACTATGCGTTGTTCCCGCACATGACGGTGGCCGAGAACCTGGCCTTCCCGCTGGAGGTGCGCAAGTTCGGCAAGGCCGAGCGCGAGGAGAAGGTGAGCCGCGCCCTTGAAATGGTGCAGATGGGGGCGTTCGGCGGGCGCCGCCCCGCGCAGCTTTCGGGCGGCCAGCAGCAGCGCATCGCGCTGGCCCGCGCGCTGGTCTTCGAGCCGGATCTGGTGCTGATGGACGAACCGCTGGGCGCGCTGGACAAGCAGTTGCGCGAGCACATGCAGTTCGAGATCACGCGGCTGGCGCATAATCTGAGGATCACCACGGTCTATGTCACCCATGACCAGACCGAGGCGCTGACCATGTCCGACCGGGTGGCGGTGTTCAACGATGGCCGCATCCAGCAACTGGATGCGCCGGACGTGCTGTACGAACAGCCCGTCAACAGCTTTGTCGCGCAGTTCATCGGCGAGAACAACACGCTGATGGGCACCGTCAAGGAGATCAAGAACGGCGTCGCGCTGGTCGAACTGGACGATGGCGAGGTGATCGACGCCAAGCCCGTGAACGTCAAGAGGCCGGGCGACCGCACGCTGGTCTCGATCCGGCCCGAACGGGTCGAGATCAACAAGGACCGGCTGTCGCCCAATGCCCATCTGATCCATGCCGAGGTGCTGGAATTCATCTATATGGGCGACATCTACCGCACCCGGTTGCGGGTGGCGGGCAACGAGGATTTCGTCATCAAGACCCGCAACGCCCATGATCAGCGCCGCATGAAGCCGGGCGAGCATATCGAGATCGGCTGGCTGCCCGAGGATTGCCGCGCGCTGGACGCGCCCGAGTGATCGCTTCGGGTCCGCCGCGCCCGGGGCAGCGGATCCCTCGACCAGAACCCGGGAAACACAGCTGGGAGACGACCATGACGATCAGAGGACTTCTTTCCGCAACCGCGCTGGTGACGCTGCCCGTCGCGGCGATGGCGCAGGATCTGCCGCCCTGCGAGAACTGCGCCGACAGCATTACCGTTGTGTCCTGGGGCGGGGCCTACCAGACCAGCCAGATCAAGGCCTATGCCGAGCCCTATGCGGCGATGACCGGCACCACCTTCACCTGGGACGAAAGCTCGAGCGAGGCGGTGGCCAAGCTGCGCGCCATGAACGAGGCGGGCAACATCACCTGGGATCTGGTCGATGTCGAAGGCCCCGACAGCCAGCGGCTGTGCGACGAGGGGCTGGCGATGGAGGTCGATATCGACGAGATCCTCGCCGCGGGCGACGACGGCTCGACCCCGCGCGAGGATTTCGGCGATTCGGCATTCAACGACTGCTTCATCCCGCAGATCGTGTTCTCGACCACCTTCGGCTATCGCACCAATGTCGAGGAATGGGGCGGTCGCACGCCCGACAACCTGTGCGCGCTGTTCGACCTGGAGAACTTCCCCGGCAAGCGCAGCCTGGAGCGGCGGCCGAAGAAGAACATCGAATGGGCGCTGCTGTGCGACGGTGTCGAGAAGGACGACCTTTACGACGTTCTCAGCACGCCGGAGGGCATCGAGCGGGCGCTGGCCAAGCTCGACACCATCAAGTCGGAGGTGATCTGGTGGTCGGCCGGTGCCGAGACGCCGCAGCGCCTTGCCGATGGCGAGGTGGTCATGGGTTCGACCTATAACGGGCGGCTGTTCAGCGTGATCGTGGAGCAGAACCAGCCGGTGAACATGCTGTGGGACTGGCAGGTGTTCGATTTCGACGGCTGGATCATCCCCGAGGGTCTGCCCGAGGACCGGCTGAACCGGGTGCTGCATTTCCTGCATTTCGCGACCGACACCCAGCGGCTGGCCGATCAGGCGAAATATATCAGCTATGGCCCGGCGCGGGCCTCGTCGCAGCCGCTGGTCTCGACCCATGCCGATCTGGGTGTCGAGATGGCGCCGCACATGCCCACCAATCCCGAGAACCAGAAGAACTATCGGGTGAACAACATCGAATGGTGGGCCGACAACCAGGACGATGTCGAGGCCCGCTTCCAGGCGTGGCTGGCCCAGTAAGGGCCTGTTCGACCGCATGACCGGGCAGGGGGCCGCCAACCGGCCCCCCGCCATCTGACAAGGGGAATGGGGATGACCGAGGCAACCCGGACCGGTCAGGTGCTGGCCGCCGACGGAACGCCGCTCAAGCGCAGCCTGCAACGCGCGCTGAGGGCGCAGAAATTGCGGGCGCTGATGCTGATCGCGCCGCTTCTGCTGTTCATAATGGTCACCTTCGTCGCGCCGATCGCGGACATGCTGTTCCGTTCGGTCGAGAACCAGATCGTGTCCGATACCCTGCCGCGCACCGTGCAGGCGATCCGCGACTGGGATCACAATTCCGGCGAGCTGCCCTCCGAGGACGTGCTGGCCGCCTTCACCATCGACATGATCGCCGCGGTCGAGCGCAAGCAGCATACCCGGCTTGGCACGCGGCTGAACTATGAACAGAACGGGCTGTCCTCGCTGTTCCGCAAGACCGGTCGGGGCATGGGCGATATCGGCAAGACCTATCGCGACCAGTTCGCCGCGCTTGATCCGGCCTGGACCGATCCGGGGATCTGGATCGCGCTGTTCGCCGATCCGTCCTGGCAGGCCGATCACGATGCCTGGGAAGCCGCCCGAAGGGCGGCGCGCAGCGCCGGGCGTTCCTTTGCCGAGCCGGTTCCGCCCTTTCGCCTGAAGGACGGCATGGCCGGGGTGCTGCCCGAAACGGCGGACGCCTATCTGGATTTCGCCCGGGCCGTGCAGGGGGGGCGCAACGGCGATCCGGCCGCCCGCGCGCCCTGGCCGCCGGTCTATCTGGCGCTGTATCGCGACCTGACCGCCGTGGGCGTGGGGCGCATCGCCACGCTGGACCCGGCGGCGCAGGCGCTGCTGGACCCGGCCCATTACGCCGTGCGCGGGTTCGAGCGCGCCGATCTGGCCGCGCTCTATGCCGGGATCGACCGCGCCTGGTCGCAGACCACGGTCTGGGCGACGATCCAGACCTTTTCGGCGCGCTACACGCCGGGTTATTTCCTGACCGCGGTGGATCTGAAAAAGACGCCCGACGGCATCACCAGCCAGCCCGCCGACCAGAAGATCTACATCATGCTGTTCGAGCGCACGCTGGTGATGAGCCTTACCATCATGGGCGCCTGCGTGCTGCTGGGCTATCCGATCGCTTTCCTGCTGGCGAACCTGCCGATGCGCACCTCGAACCTGCTGCTGATCCTGGTGCTGTTGCCGTTCTGGACCTCGCTGCTGGTGCGGACCTCGGCCTGGAAGGTGCTGTTGCAGCAGCAGGGCGTCATCAACGACATCCTGGTGTGGATCGGGATCCTCGACAATGCGGGGCGGCTGATCCTCATCAACAACCAGATCGGCACCATCATCGCGATGACGCATATCCTGCTGCCCTTCATGATCCTGCCGCTCTATTCGGTGATGAAGACGATCCCGCCCTCTTACGTCCGCGCGGCAAAATCGCTGGGCGCGACCAACTGGACGGCCTTCTGGCGGATCTATTTCCCGCAATCGGTGCCCGGCATCGGGGCGGGCTGCATCCTCGTCTTCATCCTGGCCATCGGCTATTACATCACGCCGGAACTGGTGGGCGGCACCTCGGGCACCTTCATCTCGAACCGGATCGCCTATCACATCTCCAGTTCGCTGAACTGGGGGCTGGCGGCGGCGCTGGGCACGATCCTTCTGGGCGTCGTGCTGGCGCTTTACTGGACCTATGAGCGGCTTGTCGGCATCGACAAGGTGAACCTGGGGTAAGCGCATGTCACAGATGGATCTTCCCCCCTATGCCACGCCCGGGCAACGGCTCTGGCACTACATGTTCAAGGTGATCTGCGGGCTGATCTTCTTCTTCCTGATCGCGCCGATCCTGGTCATCATCCCGCTCAGCTTCAACGCGCTGGATTTCTTCACCTTCACGCCCGGCATGCTGGCCTTCGACCCGGAGGCCTATTCGCTCAAGCATTACCGCGACTTCTTCAACAACCCCGACTGGCAGCAGGCGCTTGCGAACTCGGTGCGCATCGCGCCCTCGGCCACGATCCTGTCGGTGGTGCTGGGCACGCTGGCGGCGGTCGGTCTGAGCCAGGACCATGTCCCGTTCCGGCGCACGATTATGGCGATCCTGATCTCGCCGATGATCGTGCCGCTGATCATCTCGGCGGCGGGGATGTATTTCTTCTATGCGAGGATCGGGTTGCAGGGCACCTATCTGGGCGTGGTGCTGGCTCATGCCGCGCTGGGCATCCCGTTCGTTATCATCACCGTGACGGCGACGCTGGTGGGGTTCGACCGCTCGCTGACGCGGGCCTCGGCCAGCCTCGGCGCGGGGCCCTTGCGCACCTTCTTCAAAGTGCAGATGCCGCTGATCCTGCCGGGCGTGATATCTGGCGGGCTGTTCGCCTTCATCACCTCCTTCGACGAGGTGGTCGTGGTGCTGTTCGTGGGCTCGGCCAACCAGAAGACGCTGCCCTGGCAGATGTTCATCGGGCTGCGCGAACAGATCAGCCCGACGATCCTGGCGGTCGCGACCGTGCTTGTGGCGGTCTCGATCCTGCTGCTGACCACGGTGGAATTGCTGCGGCGCCGCTCAGAGCGGTTGCGGGGGCTTTCGCCGGGCTGAGCGCCGGTTTGCGCGACATCAATGCGGCCCGCGCCCGGGCTGGCCAGACTTGGGACGTGGTCAAAGCGGAGGATGCCATGAAACCCGTTCGCACGCTGGTGCTGATCGCCAATGAGAAAGAGGCGCGGCTTCTGGTCAATGAGGGACCGGGCAAGGGGTTGGAGGACCTGTCCGCCTTCGACAAGGCGACCGAGATCCGCTATTCCGAACGGCCCGGCCGCAGCCAGGCTGGGCCGGGTGCCGCGCGCCACGGCTTCGAGTTCTCCACCCCCGAGCGGGAACAGAATCGCGACGCCTTTGCCCGCGATGTGCTGGAAATTGCGGCGGCGGAATGGGCGAAGGGCAGCTATGACCGCTTCGCGATGAGTGCGCCGCCCGCGATGCTGGGCGCGCTGCGCGGACATATCGCCGCGCCGCTTGCCGGGATCCTTGTTGCGGATCTCAACAAGGACCTGGTGGGGGTTGCGGCGGCGGACCTGCCGCGCCATTTCAGGGACATCATCCTGTTCTGAGCCGGGGCGTCGGCGCCCCGGCGCAATGCCCGGAGGCTCCGATGTCCGATACACCCGCTCCCAATCCGAACTGGCAACCCGCACCCGAACTGGTCTCGCGACCCCGGCCGGTATCCGCTGCCGCATCCGCTGCGCCGCCAGAAGCCGTGGCCGCCCAGCCGGCGCCGGGCGTCAATGGCACGACCGGCGCCGGCTGGGCGGCCACGGCTTCT
>NZ_DSDD01000451.1:0-9439 GCF_011048875.1 Rhodovulum sp. | reverse complement strand
CTTCGTGCGCGCGCAGGAGGTCTGGGACCGGGCCTTTGCCACCCGCATCCGTGCCGTTGCGGCAGGGCCCGATGCGCCGCTGATGATCGGCATCATCGGCATGGGGCATCTGCTTTGGGGCGGCGGCGTGCCCTGGCAACTGGCCGACCTGGGCATGACCAACGTCCGCGTCGCGATTCCGTTGACGCCGGACGATCCGCTGCCCGAGGCCGGAATGGCCGATGCGGTCTGCATGCTGCCATCCGCGGACGTCCCGGCCGGGGCGTGACGGCGCGCGACAGGGGGCTTTTCAGCCGCTTACAATCCTGATAGAAAGAATCGGAAATAGGGCGCGACCCCGCCGCCCGTCCATGTCAGGCCCCAGCTCTTCGCCCGGTCCCCTGCGCAATTGTCAGGACGCACAGGATGAATCTTGCAAGTACCCCGCATGGGGATCGCCCCGCCAGCCCGGAACCGCATTTCGCCCGGATCGCTGACGATCCGTTGGCCGATGCCCTGTGATCGCGGCGGCGCGGGTCGGCCGGGGTGGGGGAGGCCGCTCGGCTCTCGCTGGATGGGGCGGACGGATCAGGATCGAGAGGATGACACCCGGGATGACAGTGCGCGAGGATATGGGCACGGGCCGCGAAACGACGGGCTTGCGCGATCTCTGGCAGGCAATCCTGTCGGGCGAGTGGGCCGGGGCCGAGCCGAGCCGGACGGGGCTGGAATCGTTTCTGGACAGGGCTGCGGCGCGGGAGCGGGAGGTGGAGCGATGAGCGCTGTGCCGCATGTGGCCGCTTCTCCGGTGCACGAGGCCCGCATCCTGACCGGGGGCGGCACGACCGCAATGATCGTGCTGGACGGGGCCTGCTACACCCTGCGCATCACCCGCGCGGGCAAGCTGATCCTGACCAAATGAGCGCGTTGTCCCGCAGCCGCGGCGCGGCGCCCGTCGCCTGCCTGTCCGAATTGCCGCCGGTCGAGCGCGCTGCGATCCGCTGCCTGCGCGGTTGGGGCGCCGGTCCCGAGGCCCGGTCGCGCATGCGGCGCAATTTCGCGCAGGTCCTGGGCGGCGGGGCGCCGGCCCATGAGGAGGCGCTGGATGCGCTGATGGAACTGGCGCTGACGGCAGGGCGGCGCCCGCTGGCGCGCCATCGGCTGGATCACCCCGAGGTGGGCGGAGACGAGAACGCATTCGCCCAGATGGTCGCGGCGGCGGTGGGCGGGGAACGCGAGGACGCGCTGGTCTTCGCGCTGGCCCTGATGGGGCCGCAGGTGGCCTTCGAGGCGGTCGCCCTGGCCGAGACGCTGGGTCTGGCGCTACTGGGGCTTGTGCGGGCGCGACGGGACGCGGCGATGCAGACATGGCCTTGCGGGCTTCACTAGATCGGCCATGGCCTGTGCGCCGCCGTCCGGCAGAGGACGGCAGCCGCGGCCGTGGCACGCGCGCCAGCTTGCGCATGACAAGACCGGGATAATTGCCCATTTCGGCGGCCAGCCCGGCCTGTCCGCTGGTCGTCGCCTGCGCCTGGGGTGGGGGCGACCGCTTTCCTGCCCTTCGCGTGCATCGCGCTCGGGATTGCCGCGGGGGGGCGCGCCGCGGGGTGTGGCTTGTCCTCGGGCCGGGGCGCCGGGCGCGGGCTTTCGACGGGGTGCGCGACCTGCACGATCGCGGGGGACAGCGCGGCCATCAACTCCGGCGCCGCAAGCGGCGTGGTTTCGGCGGGCAGGCGGGCGAGCGGGTTCTGCGGGGCGGGCGACACCGTCTCGGACGGTGTCGCGGCCTCGACCACCTGATGCGTCGCCATCGTCGACAGCGTGCCCGCCGCCATGTCGGCGACGCCGGTCCCCAGCCGCGCCCCGGCCGCCCCGGTGCCGCCGGCGATCTCGATGGCGTCCAGCGGGACCAGCGCCAGCGCCGCGACGGTAAATCCCAGGGCCGCGCCCTGGCCCGGTTGCGAAGACGGAATCACGCCCCCCCTCTCGGTCACGATCACCACTCGCCCGGCCCCGGCGGCGCGCTGCGCACGGCCCCGGGTTCGAGTTGCAGGAAGGCCGGCCGCGTCTCGGGGCTCGCGGGCCGTACAGACCCTCGGTGCAGGGCGCCAGCCCTGGCTCGCCCGCCTTGCAGAGATCTGCGCCGTTGATCAGCACGCGGCCAGGATCAGCGCAGGCCAGATCGGGCACGACGAACCGGCGCACCCGCGGCCGTCCCGCGGACAGCGCGCCGAAATCGAACAGCGTCAGGCATTCGACCCGCCCCGTCGCATCCATCCCCACCGTCTCGAAATTCCTTTCGGGAATTGTCGGAAGATGTCGGCGAGAGCGTGGAAATTGGTGCGGCAGCGCCATCGCGGTCTGATGAAACCGGCCTGAGCGGGGCGCTGTCGGGCGCATACGGCCGGAGGGCATCCGGGCCGTGGCCGACGCCCGGCCAAAGCGGATCGCGGCGTGTCCGGCGCATCGTGCCCCTGGCGTTCAGGCTGTTGTCAGGCCATTCGGGCCGCCGCGAATGTTGCGGCGTGGTTTCGGGACGCGCCACGCAGCGGGTCACTTCAACTGGCTGTCCTTGGAGCCGCGCCGGTTGATGCCGCCGCGCTGCACAGGTCGTGCGTCACGCGCCTGCTGGCAGTCGATGCAGAGCTTGACGCCCGGGATCGCCTGCCGCCGTGGTCCGGGGATCGGCTCGTCACATTCGGCGCAATGGGTCAGGCTTTCGCCATGCGGCACCGGGCGGGCCTGCATCCGGCGCAGCTCGTCCTCGATCGAGGCGTCGATCTGATCCTGAACGGCGCCATCCCGCGCCCAGCCGCCTACCATGCTGCGCCCTCCCTCCCTGTATCCTGGCCGATGGGGCGGGGATTGTCGCGCGCTGCGGGCTCAGAACATCGCATGCGCGCCCAGATCCACCTTTTCCTCGTCCGCCAGCAACCTGTCGTAATAGTCGAACAGCGTCTCGGTTCCATAGGCGGGCGTGGCCTCGGCATCGTAGCGCCCGGTTGCGGGGTCGAGGACAAGCATCGACTCGGTGGCGTAATAGCGGCCGATCCGGGCAAACTCGGCCTTGTCGCGCATCTTCGGCGAGACGCGGCCCAGAAGCCCCAGCACTGCGATGATCGCATCCATCATCCCCACCGGGACCGAGCGGAATTTCGGCTCCCGCCCCAAGGCGCGGAACAGGTATTCGCCCTGTTCGCGCGGGGTGATCGCGGGTTTGGGGCCGCCGATGGGCAGGATGCGGTTTCGCTGCGCCGGATCGTCCAGGCAATCGGCCATGAACCGGCTCAGATCGGCGTCGCTGATCGGGGTGCAGGCGGTCAGCGTTCCATCGCCGAAGATCAGGAAGGGCTTGCCCTGTCGCACCCGCGCGACCTGGCCCGAGAGCGACTTGAAGAACGCCGTGGGCCGCACGATCGAATACTCCAGCCCCGAGGCGATCAGTTCCGCCTCGAAGGCGAGTTTTGCCTTCTGGAATTCCAGCAGCGGCTTCTGCACGCAGATCGCCGACAGCAGCACCACATGGCCGACCCCGGCCGCGCGGGCGGCGGCCAGCGCGTCGGAATGGGCCTTGTGGTCGATGGCCCAGGCGTCCCGCGGCGCGCCGCTGCGCGAGGCAAGGCAGGAGACCAGCACATCGAACCGTTCGCCCCCGATCCCGTCGCGGGCCAGTGCAGCCGGGTCGGTGATGTCGACCTCGCGCAGGACAGCCCCCGCAGGCAGGCTGCGCGCCGCCGCCGCGCCCGAGCCCGGCCGCACGAGGCAAACCAGCCGATGCCCGCGCGCGGCCAGTTCCATGGCGGTTGCCCGGCCGATCGTGCCGGTCGCGCCCAGCATCAGCACCCGGCGCGGCCGGGGCGAGGGCGGGGGGGTGTCGGTCGCTCTCATCATCGGGCTCCTTGCGGGTCAGGGGCGCCGCAACTGCGCCTTGCGTTCGATCCGGCGGGCATGCAGCACCGGCTCGGTGTAGCCCGAGGGCTGGACGCGGCCCTTGAACACCAGATCGCAGGCGGCCTGGAACGCGATCCCGTCAAAGCCGGGCGCCATCGGCACATAGGCCGGATCGGCGCGGCGTTCTGGCGGTTGACCACCTCGGCCATGCGGCGCATGACCTCCATCACTTCGTCCGCGCCGACGATTCCGTGATGCAGCCGGTTGGCGATAAGCTGGGCCGAGATGCGGCAGGTGGCGCGATCTTCCATCAGGCCGAAATCGTTGATGTCGGGCACCTTGGAACAGCCCACCCCGGCATCGATCCAGCGGACGACATAGCCCGGGATGCCCTGCGCGTTGTTCTCGACCTCGCGCAGGATCCGGGGGCGCGACCATTTGCGGAAGGCGGCCAGCGGGATTTCGAGGATCCCGTCGACATGCGCGCGGCGGCCGCCCTTCCGCAGCCCCGCCTGCACCGCCAGCACATCGACCCGATGGTAATGCAGCGCGTGCAGCGTGGCCGCCGTGGGCGAGGGCACCCAGGCGCAATTCGCCCCGGCCTTGGGATGCTCGATCTTGGTGGACAGCATTGCCGCCATCCGGTCTGGCATTGCCCACATGCCCTTGCCGATCTGGGCGCGGCCCGACAACCCGCATTCCAGCCCGATATCGACGTTCAGGTTCTCACAGGCCGTGATCCAGCCCTTGCGCTTGATGAAATCCTTGCGGCTGAACGGTCCTGCCTCCATCGAGCTGTGGATCTCGTCGCTGGTGCGGTCGGGGAACCCGGTATTGATGAAGGCGACGCGGTGTTGCGCCGCGCGGATGCATTCCTTGAGATTGACCGAACTGCGCCGCTCCTCGTCCATGATGCCGAGTTTCATGGTGTAGCGCGGCAGGCCAAGGAACTCCTCGACGCGGGTGAAGGTGTCGTCGGCAAAGGCCACCTCGTCGGGGCCGTGCATCTTGGGCTTGACGACATAGATGGACCCGGCGGGCGAATTGCGCGGGCCGTCGGTCTTTTTCAGGTCATGCAGCGCGATCAGCGTGGTGAGCGCGGCGTCCATCAGCCCCTCGAAGACCTCGGCGCCGTCCGCATCCAGGATCGCGGGATTGGTCATCAGGTGGCCGACATTGCGCACCAGCATCAGCGCCCGGCCCTTGACGGTGAAGGGGGTGCCATCGGGGGCGGTATAGGCAAGGTCGGGGTTCAGCGCGCGAGTGAGGGTCTGGCCGCCCTTGTCGAACTCGGCGCTCAGGTTGCCCTTCATCAGGCCCAGCCAGTTGGCATAGGCGGCCACCTTGTCCTCGGCATCGACACAGGCCCCCGAGTCCTCGCAATCCATGATCGCCGAGACGGCCGATTCCAGCCGCACGGCCGCAAGCCCAGCCTGATCGCGCGCGCCGACCGGGTGGGTTCGGTCGAAGACAAGTTCCACATGCAGGCCGTGATTGCGAAGCAGCACCGCGTCGGGGGCGCGGGGATGGCCGCGGAAGCCGGCGAATTTCGACGGATCCTCCAGCGGCAGGTCATCGACCAGCAGCGCGCCGCCCCGGACGTGATAGCGCCGCGCGTCGGCATGGCTGGTGCCTGCGACCGGGAAGGCCTCGTCGAGAAAGACGCGGGCGCGGGCCAGGACTCGCCCCCCGCGGCCACGATCGTAGCGGCCGGGCGGCGGCGGGCTGCCCATTGCGTCGGTGCCGTAAAGCGCGTCGTAAAGATTGCCCCAGCGCGCATTCGCAGCGTTCATCGCGTAGCGGGCATTGGTGATCGGCACCACCAGTTGCGGCCCCGGCACGGTTGCGATCTCGGGGTCGACATTTGCGGTCTCGATCTCGAACGGCGCACCTTCGGGGCGCAGATAGCCGATCTCGGCCAGGAACGCCGTGTAGGCCTCGTGGTCATGGGGCTGGTTGCGCCGCGCCAGATGCCAGGCGTCGATCTGCTGCTGCATCGTCTCGCGGATCGCCAGCAGGTCCCGGTTGCGCGGGGTGAAGGCGCGCACCAGCCCGGCGAAGCCCTGCCAGAACGCGCCCGCCGCGATGGCCGTGCCGGGCAGTGCGCGGGTCTCGACGAACTCGGCCAGCACGGTCGCGACCTTCAGCCCGGCGCGGTCCTGATATGTCTCGCCGCCCATCTTCGCCTCCATGCTGTCCTTGTCCCGCATAGCTCAGAGCAATTCCCCGGCCGCAATGCAAGTGCAGGCTTGCCCGGTCAGCACCGCCCCCGCCCGCAAAAACCCGCGCCGGGCCGCCGTTCTGGCCAAATCCCCGGCGCGGCGCGTTTTCCTGCCATTTCGCCTCGCGCGCCCCGTGGCGCCATGGCCGCAGCTTGCGGTATGAAGGGGCATGGACATCGTTCTGCTGACCACGGTCATCGCCTCCCTGTTCTTGCTGATCGGCGCGGCCGAGCCCTTGGCAGCGCGCCTGCGTCTGCCCTTCAGCGTGATCCTCGCCGCGCTGGGCATCCTGATCGGGGCGGGTGCGCTGTTCTTCCTGCGCACGGACCTGACCGATGCGCTGAACCCGGTGGCCGAGGCGATCCTCGCGCTGCCGATCCGCTCGAACGTGTTTCTTTACGTCTTCCTGCCGACCCTGCTGTTCCAGGTGACGTTGGGGATGAACCTGCGCCGGATGCTGGACGACTGGGTGCCGATCCTGATGCTGGCGGTGGTCGCGGTGGTGGTGGCGACGCTGTCGGTGGGCTATGCGCTGGCCTGGGCCAGCGCGCTGCCGGTTGCGGTCTGCCTGCTGGTGGGCGCAATCGTCTCGACCACCGATCCCTCGGCGGTGGTGGGCATCTTCCGCTCGATCTCGGCGCCGCGCAGGCTGGCACGGATCATCGAGGGCGAGAGCCTTCTGAACGATGCCGCCGCCATCGCGCTGTTCGGCCTGTTCATGGGCTTCGTGATGCTGGGCATGCCCGATCCCAGTCTCGGTGATGCGCTGGCGCGCTTTCCGCTGCTGATCGCGGGGGGCGTGCTGACCGGCTGGCTGGCGGCGCGGATCGCGGTCCGGTTGATGGCGATGTTCGCGCGCTACGAACTGGCGCAGATCTCGGTCTCGGTGGCGCTGCCCTACCTGGCCTTCATCATCGCCGAGCAAAGCGTGGGCGCCTCGGGCGTGATCGCGGTGGTGACGGCGGGGATGACGCTGAACCTGATGGGGCCGGGGCGGCTGCCGCCCGCGTCCTGGTCCAACCTGCGCGAGGTCTGGGATCTGCTGGCGCATTGGGCGGGGGCGTTCATCTTCATCCTCGCCGCGCTGCTGATCCCACGGCTGCTGGAAGACGTGCGGATCGGGGATTTCGCGCTGATCGGCGTGGTGATCCTGGCCGCGCTGGCGGCGCGGGTGGTGATCCTGTTCGGCCTGTTGCCGCTGCTGACGGCGATCCGGCTGTCGCCGGTGGTCGAGCGGCCCTATCGCGTCGCGATCCTGTGGGGCGGGCTGCGCGGCGCGGTCACGCTGGCGCTGGCGCTGGCCGTGACCGAAAGCGTCCGCGTGCCGGTAGAGGTCAAGCGCCTCGTCGCGATCCTGGCCACCGGCTTCACGCTGTTCACGCTGATCGTGCAGGGCACGACGCTGCGCTGGATCATCCGGCAACTCGGGCTCGACCGGCTGTCGCCGATCGACCAGGCGCTGTCCAACCAGGTGGTCGCGGTCGCGCTTCAGACCGTGCGCGAGGACGTGGCCCGGACCACCGAGAATTACGAACTGACCCACGACATCGTCCGCTCCGAGGCCAAGCGCTTCGGCGAACGGCTGGACGGGGCGTTGAAGGGGGCCGAGGAGAATGCCGAGATCCACGACCGCGACCGGATCACGCTGGGGCTGATCGCGCTGGCCGGGGCCGAGCGCGACGCGATCATCGCCCGGATCAGGGACCGCACCATGTCCGCCAGCCTCGCCGAACAGGTCCTCTCCAATGCCGACCGGCTGATCGAGGGGGCGCGCATCGGCGGGCGACTGGGCTATCAGCGGGCGGCTCGGGTCAGTGTCGGCTATGGCCGCGCCTTCCGGATGGCGGTGCGACTGCACAACCGGCTGCGTCTGTCGCGCCTGCTGGGCCGGATGACGGCGGAGCGGTTCGAGATCCTGCTGTCGCAGCGGTTGATCCTGCGCGACCTGCACGGCTTCATCGGCGGGCGAATCCGGCGCATCCATGGCCGCCGCGTGGCCGACCTTCTGCACGAATTGCTGGCCCGCCGCGCCGAGGCCGTCGATACAGCGCTGGAGGGGCTGCGGCTGCAATACCCCGGCTATGCCGAGGAACTGGAACGCCGCTTCATCCGACGCACGGCGCTGCGGCTGGAGGAGCGCGAATATGACGCGATGCGCGACGACGGGCTGATCGGGGCGGAACTGCACAACGCGCTGATGCAGGACATCGCCCGCCGTCGCGCCGGGCTGGACGCGCGCCCGCGCCTCGATCTGGCGGTCGAGAAGGCGGAACTGGTGCGCTGCTTCCCGCTGTTCGACGATCTGGACGGCAAGGCGCGCAAGCGGCTGACGCGGGCGCTGGTGACGCGCTATGTCAATGCGGGGGACGTGCTGATCCGCAAGGACAGCCAGCCGCGCAGCGTGTTCTTCATCGCCTCGGGCGCGGTCGAGGCGGAAAGCGCGGGCCAGACCTGGCGGCTGGGCCGGGGCGAGATGTTCGGCCAGATGGCGGTCCTGATGCAGAAACGGCGCCGCGCCGAGGTGCGCGCCATCGCGCCCTCGACGCTTCTGGTGCTGGACGAGGCCCGGTTCCGGCGGCTGCTGCGGCGCAGCCCTGCCGTGCAGGCGGCGGTGCTGGAAAGCGCGCGCAAGCGCGGCATCGCCCCCGAGACGCTGTTTCCCGAGGGGCTGACCGCGGCCTGAGCCCTGCGCGGCGGTTGCCCGGGCCGGCGTTCGCCGTATAGTTGTCGAGGGACCGGCCGCCCTGCCGGGCATCGCATCGGCCGGTCATGGACATCCTGTTCTCGCATCTGAACTTTCCCGCCCGTGGACGCGGCGGGGCCGATCCCACCCGGCAATGACCCCGACCGCCGCGCGCTGGCGCTGGCGCGCAATGCGCCGACGCTTCTGGAACTGGCCGAGGCCGATCTGGTCCTGTGCCCGACGCAGTTCCAGGCCGACCAGTTCCCCGACTGGACCCGCGCGCGCCTGACGGTGCTGCATGACGGGGTGGATACCGGCTTCTTCACCCCCCCCCGATCCGCAGGCCCGGCTTGACCTGCCGGGGTGACGATCCCGGAAGACGCCGAGATCGTCAGCTATGCCACCCGCGGGATGGAGCCGACCCGCGGCTTTCCCGACTTCATGCGCGCGCTGGCGCTGGTTCAGGCGCGCAGGCCGCGGCTGCATGCGGTAATCGGCGGGCAGCACCGCGCCGCCTATGGTGCAGGGCCGCCCGATGGCCCTAGAGCGTTTCAGGTTTACACGGAAGCATAGCCTGCGTCCTTGAGGTAGTTGGCGCACTCATCGGGGGTGAAGCGGTTGAGGATTGTTCCGACCGAGCGCCAGAGCGTGTCTCTCGACCGCG
>NZ_DSDD01000173.1:0-9446 GCF_011048875.1 Rhodovulum sp. | reverse complement strand
CGCCATGGCTTCCGTGCGCGCATGGCCACCAAGGCCGGCCGCAAGATCCTGAATGCCCGCCGCGCCCGTGGCCGCAAGCGGCTGAGCGCGTAAGACACGCGCCGGCCAGTCCGGAGACAATGATACCGCCGGGGGCGAACTTGGCAGGCGAAACGCCGGGGGCCACGCAAGCGCTCCAGGCGGCTTCATCTTCTCCGCAGGTGCTGCGCAAGCGCGCCGATTTCCTGCGTGCCGCCCGCGCCCTGCGGCAGTCCATGCCCGGCTTCACCCTTCAGGCCCGCGAACGCGCCGAGGGCGAGGCAGACGGGGTCCGCATCGGTTTCACCTGCTCGAAGAAGGTCGGTAACGCCGTGGCCCGCAACCGCGCCAAGCGTCGCTTGCGCGAGATCGCCCGGCTGGTGCTGCCCGTGCATGGACGCGCGGGCTGGGACTACGTCCTGATCGGCCGGCCCGAGATCACCGCCAGTCGCGATTTCGCCGCGATGCAGGCCGACCTGAAACGCGCGCTGGCCAAGGTGCATGGGGGCGCCCGATGACCCCGCTGGCCCGCCTGGTCGCGCTGCCGATCCGGGCCTATCGGTTGTTCCTCAGCCCCTGGATCGGGTCCAACTGCCGGTTCCAGCCGACCTGCTCGGCCTATGCGCTGGAGGCGCTGGAAAAGCACGGCGCGATCAAGGGCGGCGCCATGGCGGCCTGGCGCATCCTGCGCTGCAATCCCTGGGGCGGCTGCGGCTATGATCCGGTGCCCGAACCGAAGGACAAGGCGCAAGACGACTGAGGCTTAGGGCCGGAGCGCCAGATTGCCCCGGCTGGTGGGTGGCCGGGTCGGGAATTCGTGCCGGTCCATCACGCCCTGAACGGTCAGGAACACGTCCTGCGGGAAATGGGCATCCTCGAAATACCAGCTATGCGCGACATTCGGTTGATCGCCCAGCATGTCCTTGTGACGGTCGAAGTAATCGCCGCAATAGAGGTTCACGGCCTTCTCGGGCCGCCGATCGGGCAGGCCGATCCTCCCCGCTCGTGGCGAGACCCCGATCCGCTTGATGTTCGACAGCGACAGCACGTTGTCAAAGGGGTAGAAGTGGTTCGTCAGCCGGACGCAGTGGCGATAGAGCGACGAGCTTTTCGGATTGCCGTCCACCAGCGACGCGGCCGACACGTCGGCGCCGACCAGCATGACCTGGCCGACAGAACAGCTATGCGCGGCGACCGCTGGCCGGTCGTCGGCATCGTCGAACGCCTCGCGCACGACGTAGCAGCCCATGGAATGGGCCAGAAGATGCAGGTTGATCCGGCAATCGGGCCGCTGCAGCGCCGCGAAGGAGGCGATGCCCTTGTCCACCAAGCGGAGCGCGATCTTCTTGGCATCGGTCCGGTCTTCGAGATAGTTCAGCGCATTGTCCGCGCTGGGCCAGTCGAAGCTGACCACGACGCCCCCGAAGCCATGCGCCTCGAGCTCCTTGCGGATCTTGCGGTGGCGGGCCGGCATCGTGGTCTGGCTGTTGTTGTAGCCATGCACATATATCACGATATCGCCCGACGGGTGGCCCCCGAAGGTGCCGGATTTCGCCTCTTCCTGCACGCTCGCGAACCAGTCGCGCTTGGTGATCCGCTGCGCGGGGTCGGGGGCGGCGACGGTCTGGGGCACCGCGAGGAAATGGCTGGCCCCGGGTTCCGAGCCAAAGGCGCCGCGGCGGATGTTGCGCACACTGAAGACGTAATCCGTGATCTCTGCGCTCCCTTGGCCCGCATCGACGCACCAGGTTTCGCCTCGAAGCTGCGAATCGCAAAGGACTTTACGCGCGGCCCTGCGCTTGCGATATGGCGGCAAGGCCCTTGGGAACCCGCGCCATGCTTGACGATGCCGAAGACGACATCCACCCGCTTTTCGCCGGTGCGCCCTCGACGACCGAGTTCAGGAAGCTGCGCAAGCGGATCGTGCGCCAGACCCGCGAGGCGATCGACCAATATGGCATGATCGAACGCGGCGCGCGCTGGCTGGTCTGCCTCTCGGGCGGCAAGGACAGTTTTACCCTGCTGGCCGCGCTTCACGAGTTGCAGTGGCGCGGGCTGTTGCCGGTGGACCTGCTGGCGTGCAATCTCGATCAGGGCCAGCCGGGCTTTCCGGCGACCGTCCTGCCCGAGTTCCTGACCCGGATGGGGGTGCCGCACCGGATCGACTATCGCGACACCTATTCCATCGTGATGGACAAGGTGCCCGAAGGCCGGACCTATTGTGCGCTGTGTTCGCGGCTGCGGCGCGGTCATCTTTACCGGATCGCGCGCGAGGAGGGCTGTTCGGCCATCGTGCTGGGCCACCACCGCGACGACATCCTGGAAACCTTTTTCATGAACCTTTTCCATGGCTCGCGGCTGGCCACGATGCCACCGAAGCTGGTGAACGAGGAGGGCGACCTGTTCGTCTATCGCCCGCTGGCCCATGTCGCCGAGGCCGATTGTGACCGTTTCGTTCGGGCGATGAACTACCCCGTGATCCCCTGCAATCTGTGCGGCAGCCAGGACGGGTTGCAACGGATGCAGGTGAAGGCGCTGCTGGACCAGTGGGAAAGAAACCATCCTGGCCGTCGGCAGAAGATGTTCCGCGCGCTGATGAACGCGCGGCCCTCACATCTGCTTGACCCGGCACTGTTCGATTTCGCCGGTCTGACGCGCCCCGCGCCCGGCGCTGACGGGGATGCGCCCACGCCCTGACGGCGCGCCCGGACGGACGGGCGGAATCCGGGTATTTTTACCAGGAAGAAGCACCGGCGCGCCGTCTTTCGCCTCCCGCGGCCCGGGCTCTACGCAAGGGCGAAGCAGGCACCATGTGTCGGGAAAACAACTTGACCTTGCCCGGTGCAATCTGTTGAACCACCCACACCTCCAAAGGACAGGGCGGCGGTCTCCCATGGACGAACAAGGCAAGAACCTTCTTCTCGCGACGGCGTTGAGCTTTCTGGTGATCCTGCTGTGGTACACCGTCGGCCCCAAGGTCGTGCCGGACTGGTTCCCCGAACCCGACCCCGTGGCCCAGGACAGCGGCGCGGCCGCCCCGGGCACCCCCTCGGCGGAAAGCGCGGCACCCGGCATGGCGCTGACACCGCCCGCCGCCACCACCGGCGAGGCTCTGCCCTCATCCGCCGCCGAAGCCGCGCCCGCGCCGGGCTCGGACGTGCGGCGCCTGGAGATCGACACGCCGCGGCTGACCGGCTCGATCTCGCTTCTGGGCGGGCGGATCGACGAACTGGCGCTGAAGGATTACAACGAGACAATCGACCCGGGCTCGGAGATTGTCGGGTTGCTGTCGCCGGTGGGCAGCGCACAGCCCTATTACGCGCTGCACGGCTGGGCGCCTGCGGGCCAACTGACCTATGAGCAGGTGCCGGGCGCCAATACCGAGTGGCAGGTCGAGAGCGGCCAGACGCTGGGCGTGGGCCGGCCCGTGACGCTGGTCTGGGACAACGGTGCCGGGCTGGTCTTCCGCCGCACGATCAGCCTGGACGAGGATTACCTGTTCACCGTCACCCAGAGTGTCGAGAACAGCACACCCGAGACCGTGCGCCTTGCCCCTTATGGCATCGTCGCCCGCCATGGTCGGCCGGACACGATCGGTTTCTTCATCCTGCACGAGGGCGTGGTGCGCCAGACCGACAACGAGTTGTCGGAGCTGAAATACAAGAAGCTGGTCGACCTGTCCTTCATGGACCGCGAGGCCGCGCGCGCCGAGATCGTCCCGGTCGAGCAGAACGGCTGGATCGGCTTCACCGACAAGTACTGGATGACGACGCTGATCCCGCAGCCGGGCCAGCCATTCAACTCGGTCGTGAAATATGTCGACGGTGCGGATATCTACCAGGTGGAAACGAGGATGCCTCTGGTCACCCTTGCCCCGGGCGAAAGCGCGACGTCGGAATCGATGCTCTTCGCCGGTGCCAAGGAATGGGAGACGATCCGCCGCTACGAGCGCGAACTGGGCATCTACCGTTTCATCGACTCGATCGACTGGGGCTGGTTCTTCTTCTTCACCAAGCCGATCTTCTGGCTCCTGCACTGGCTGCATGTCAGCCTCTTGCAGATGAGCATTCCCGGCGCGATGGGCTGGGCGATCATCGCGCTGACAGTCATCATCAAGGCGGCGCTGCTGCCGCTCGCCTACAAGTCCTATACCTCGATGGCGAAGATGAAGGAACTTCAGCCGAAGATGGAGGAGATCAAGGAGCGCGTGGGCGACGACCGCCAGAAACTCCAGATGGAGATGATGGCGCTCTACAAGAAGGAGAAGGTGAACCCGGCGGCGGGCTGTCTGCCGCTGCTGGTGCAGATCCCGATCTTCTTCTCGCTCTACAAGGTGATCTTCGTCACGATCGAGTTGCGGCATGCGCCCTGGATCGGCTGGATCAAGGACCTCTCGGCGCCTGACCCGTCCTCGGTCTTCAACCTGTTCGGGCTGTTGCCCTGGGATGCGCCTGTGCCCGGTTCGATCATGGCCCTGGTCTTCGTCGGCATCCTGCCGATCATCTTCGGCATCTCGATGTGGTTGCAGCAGAAGCTGAACCCGACGCCGACCGATGCGACACAGGCCATGGTCTTTGCCTGGTTGCCCTGGATCTTCATGTTCATGCTGGGCGGCTTTGCCTCGGGTCTGATCATCTACTGGATCGCGAACAACCTGATCACCTTCATCCAGCAATACGCGATCATGCGCAGCCACGGCTACAAGCCGGACGTGTTCGGCAATATCCGGGCGAGCTTCCGGAAGAAATCCGCGACAGGCAAGAAATGATCGCCCGCCTCGCGCAGATCTGGCGCCATCCCGTCAAGGGGCACGGGGCCGAGATGCTCGAGGCGGTCAGACTGGAGGCGGGCCGCGCCCTGCCCTGGGACCGGGAATGGGCGGTGGCACATGAGGCGGCCCGGACGGACGGAACGACCTGGGCGCCCTGTGCGAATTTCTCGCGCGGGGCTAAGGCGCCGGAACTGATGGCGATCATGGCGCGGCTGGACGAGGCGGCGGAAATCGTGACGCTGAGCCACCCGGCACGGCCCGATCTGACGTTTTTCCCCGACCGCGAGGAAGCGGCCTTGCTCGACTGGGTCGCGCCGCTGATGCCCGCGGACCGCGCGGCTCCGGCGCGAATCGTGCGGGTGCCGGGGCGGGGGATGACGGATACCGATTTCCCCTCGGTCAGCATCCTCGGCCTGGCCTCGCTGTGCGCCTTGTCGGACGCGGTGGGCCAGCCGCTCGATCCGCGGCGGTTTCGCGGGAATTTCTGGATCGAGGGGCTTGCCCCCTGGGAGGAGTTCGACTGGATCGGCCGGCGGCTGCGTCTGGGTGAGGCAGAGCTTGAGGTTTGCGAGCGGATCGGGCGCTGCATGGCAACCAGCGTGAACCCCGAGACCGGCAAGCGCGACGCCGACACGCTGGGTGCGCTGGAACGCCATTGGGGCCATACCGATCTGGGCGTCTATGCACGGGTCGTCACGGGCGGCCGCGTGGCGCTGGGCGACCAGGTGGAGCAGGTCTGATGGCCCCCGATCCGAACCGGCTGTACCCGATGGCGGCGGCACCCGCCGTCACCTTCCTGCGCCCGCTGGCCGAGCGGCCGGCCAATGTCGCCGTGGGCCGCTATGCCTATTACGACGACCGCCATCGAACCGGCGATTTCTTCGACCGCAACGTGCTGCATCATTTCGATTTCGTCGGTGACCGGCTGGTGATCGGCGAGTTCGTCGCCATTGCCCGTGGCGTGCAGATCCACATGAATGGCGGCACGCATGCGATGTCGGGCTTTTCCACCTATCCGTTCAACATCTTCGGCGGCGGCCGGGAACAGGGCTTCGACCCCACGACATGGGAGGCCGAGAACCGCGGCGACACCGTGATCGGCCCCGATGTCTGGATCGGAACCGAGGCGCGCCTGATGCCGGGCGTGACCATCGGCGCGGGCGCGATCATGGCCGCGGGGGCGGTTGTCGCCGCCGATGTGCGGCCCTATGCCGTGGTCGCGGGGAACCCCGCGCGCGAGGTGCGGCGCCGCTTCGACGACGCCACCATCGCGCGGCTTCTGGCCATCGCGTGGTGGGACTGGCCAACCGACAGGATCGACCGAAACCTGAACGCCATCTGCGGCAGCGACCTCGCCGCGCTGGAGACCGCACAATGACCGCGTTGCCCTTTCCGCTGGCCCCCGAGCCCGATGCCGAAACCGCCGAGCGCGGGCGCAAGTTGTTCGCCGGGCCGGTCGAGTTCCTGAAGGGCGTCGTCGCGATGGACGGCTTGCCGCCTGCCGACCGGACAGAGATCTGTTTCGCGGGCCGCTCGAATGTCGGCAAGTCGAGCCTGATCAACGCGCTGACGGGCCGCAAGGCGCTGGCGCGGGCCTCGAACACGCCCGGCCGCACGCAGGAGATCAACTATTTCACGCTGGGCGAGCGACATTACCTGGTGGACCTGCCCGGCTATGGCTATGCCGAGGCGCCGGTGGCGGTGGTCGAGAAATGGCAGCGGCTGCTGAAAGCCTATCTGGCCGGGCGCCAGACGCTGCGCCGCGCCTTCGTGCTGATCGACACGCGCCACGGGGTCAAGGCGGTGGACGAGGAGATCCTGCGGCTGCTGGACGGGGCGGCGGTGACCTTTCAGGTGGTGATGACCAAGGCCGACAAGGTCCGGGAAGCTGACCGCGCGAAGGTGCTGGACCAGGTGCGCGCCGCGCTGGCCCGCCACCCGGCGGCCTTTCCCGAAATCGTGCTGACCTCGTCGGAAAAGGGCGACGGCATCGCCACGCTGCGCGGGATCATCGCAGGCATCGGCTGAGGCCACCGGCCTCAGACATGCTGCCCGGCATTCACCTCGATCTCGGTTCCGGTGACATAGCTCGACTCGTCGGAGCAGAGGAAATGGATCACGCTTGCGACCTCTTCGGGCTGGCCCAGGCGCCGCAGCGGCAGGGTTTCGACGATCTTCTCGGTGCCGGGGCTCAGGATCGAGGTATCGACCTCGCCCGGCGCGATGGCATTCACCTGAACGCCCAGCGGCCCGAAATCATGCGCCATCTCGCGGGTCAGCGCGGCCAGCGCCGCCTTGGACGTGGCATAGGCCGCGCCTGCGAACGGATGCACCCGGCTGCCCGCGATCGAGGTCACGTTCACCACCGCACCCTTCGCCGCGACAAGTTCATCCTGCAACCCGCGTGCCAGCGCGATCGAGGCGAAGAAGTTCACGTTGAACACATGGCCCCAGATGCGCAGGTCGGTTTCAAGCGTGTTCATCCGCCCGCCACCCTCGGCCTTGGGCGATATGCCGGCATTGTTGACCAGGGCGTGCAGCTTGCCCTCGGGCAGCTTGTCGCGGATCACCTCGATGGCGCGTCTGGTCGCGGCCGCGTCGGCCAGGTCGATCTGGATGTGGTTCTCGGCCCCGCCGGGCCAGGGGCAGCGCGGATCGAAGGGCTGGCGTGAACAGGTCAGAACCCGCCAGCCCTCGGCCGAGAAGCGTTTCACGGTGGCATGCCCGATGCCCCGACTGGCGCCGGTCAGAAGCAGGATTCTCTGGCTCATCGCGCGTTCCTTCCTTGAGGGGCCACCCTACGCAGGCGCGACGAAAAGACAATCGCCCTTGGCGTGCGGGCCCGGGCGGGATAACAGATGCGCCCAGAGGCCCGACCCGAGAGATGAGAAAACAGACCACCATGAATCGCGACTGGATCGCCACCGCCCGGACGCTGTCCGAGGCGCTCCCCTATCTGCAGCGCTATACCGGCGCCATCGTCGTGATCAAGTTCGGCGGCCATGCCATGGGCGACGATGCCGAGATGGAAAGTTTCGCGCGCGACGTTGTGCTGATGCGCCAGGTCGGCGTGAACCCGGTGGTCGTGCATGGCGGCGGGCCGATGATCAACGAGATGCTGGCGAAACTGGGCGTGCAGTCCGAGTTCGTGCGCGGCAAGCGGGTGACCGATGCCGCCACCGTCGAAGTGGTGGAAATGGTGCTGTCGGGCCGCGTGAACAAACGGATCGTGCAGGCGATCAACGATCAGGGCGGCCGTGCGGTGGGCCTGTCGGGCAAGGATGGCGGGCTGATGCTCTGCGATCAGACCGACGTCGCGCTGGGGTTCGTCGGCAGCCCGTCCGAGGTGAACCCCCGCGTGCTGCACAGCCTGTTCGAGGCGGGCATGATCCCGGTCGTCGCGCCGATCGGTGCGGGCCGTGCGGGGGAGACCTTCAACGTCAACGGCGACACCGCGGCGGGGGCCATCGCCGCCGCGCTCAAGGCCGACCGGCTGCTCTTGCTGACCGATGTGGCGGGGGTCAAGGATGCGGGCGACAAGGTGGTGACGGAACTGACGCCCGACCATATCCGCGCGCTGACCGAAGAAGGCGTGATCGCGGGCGGCATGATCCCCAAGACGGAAACCGCGCTGGCGGCCATCGAGGGCGGCGTGCGGGCGGTGGTCATCCTGGACGGGCGGGCCCCCAATGCCTGCCTTCTGGAACTTTTCACCGATCACGGTGCGGGATCGCTGATCCGCGCGCCGCGTCAAACGGGCTAGGCGGGTGGACCAGGCTGTGACAGGATGCCCCCAACCGACGAGCAGCAAGACGGCCCGCCGATGACACTGCGCCTGATCCTGGTCCGCCATGCGAAATCGAGTTGGGATGATCCGGGGCAGGACGACCATGACCGTCCGCTGAACGCCCGTGGCCGGGCGGCTGCACCCCGGATCGCCGAGTGGCTGGCCGCACGCGGGCATGTCCCGGCAGAAGTCGTCGCCTCGACCGCGCGGCGCACGGTCGAAACCTGGGAGCTGATGGCGCCTGCGCTGGGCGAATGTACCGTGATGCGGCGCGATCCCGCGCTGTATCACGCACATGCCCGACGGATGCTGGAGGTTCTGAGGCATTGCGCGGCTTCGCCGGTGCTGATGCTGGGGCACAATCCCGGCATCGGGGAGTTTGCCGGGCGGTTGTTGCGGAAGGCGCCGGAAAGCCAGCGTTTTAAGACCTATCCGACCTGCGCGACACTGGTGGCCGAGTTCGATGCCGGGGATTGGAGCGATGTCGCCTTCGGCACCGGCCGGGTGGTGGACTTCGTGACGCCGCGCGACATCGCGTCCTGACCCGGCTGGGCGGTGCGCCTCAGTCGGCGCCGCCGGGATTGCCGGTGAAGGTGATCGTCGCATCCTCGTCCCGCGCGATGAACTGGCAGGCCAGCCGGTAGCGGGGCGGCATGTCGCGCACCTCGGCGTCCTCGATCTCTTGCGCGATCAGCATGCCGAGCTGGGTGAGCGTCAGTTTTTCCTTGTCCGTCAACGTGATCGCCTTTTTCCGCTCGGGCGCGTCATGGCTGACCTCGATCAGGCAGGAGCCGCAATTGTCGTTGCGGAATTCGAAGGGGATCGGGATCCGGTTTTCCTCGGCGAGGGCGAGGATTGCCATGTCACGTT
>NZ_DSDD01000491.1:0-9458 GCF_011048875.1 Rhodovulum sp. | reverse complement strand
GGGCGGGCGCGGGGGGCGGTTCTGCGGCCGCCTCGCGCGCGCGGGTCGAAACGAAGGTCGCGACGACGGTTTCGGTCTTGCGCTGCGCCTCGGCGATTTCCTCGATCCGTCTTTCCAGGGTCGGACGCGGATCGGTGCCCCCGGCGCGCTGCTGCTGGATCTGGCTCTGGCGCAGGGCATCCAGCGCCGCGCTCAGCCGCGCCGACTCCTCGCGAAGGATGCGCGCGCTGCGCATCGTGGCCGCGCCCACCCAGATCAGCGCAAGCGGCGTCACCATCGCCAGAAGCAGCAGAACGAAGCCCAGGGCGCCGGCGCCCCCGTCCGCCCCGCGCCCGAAGGCAAGGAAACTTCCCGCCACGGCCAGCCAGAGCACGGACAGGACCGCCGCCACGACATCCGTTGTCGTGATTCCGTTATCGCGGCCCGGGCGCGTGAAGCTTCCCGGGCCGAACGACTTGTCCTGCTTTTCCCAAGCCATGCAACGGCTCCCGCGTCCTCAGACGTAGCGGATCTTGAGCACCTCGTAGCCGCGTTCGCCACCCGGCGTGCGCACCTCGATGCTGTCGCCTTCCTCCTTGCCGATCAGCGCGCGGGCCAGCGGCGAATTGATGTTCAGCAGGCCCTTCTCGATATCTGCCTCGGCCTCGCCCACGATCTGGTAGGTCCGTTCCTCGTCCGTGTCCTCGTCGACCAGCGTCACGGTGGCGCCGAACTTGATCGGCCCGGACAGCTTCGCAGGGTCGATCACCTCGGCCCGGGACAAGAGCGTCTCAAGCTCCTTGATGCGGCCTTCGATGAAGCTCTGCTTCTCGCGCGCGGCATGATACTCGGCATTTTCCGACAGGTCGCCATGCTCGCGCGCCTCTGCGATCGCCCGGATCACGGCCGGACGCTCGACGGATTTGAGCGTCTTCAGTTCTTCATCCAGCGCGGAGTGGCCCGCGCGGGTCATAGCTATCTTTTCCATGGCACTCTTCGGCATTTAAAGAGAACAAGGCGGGCGCAAACTGCAGCCCGCCAGCGGTTGGGTTCCGGTTCACCTGAACCGAGAGCGGCGCGGATTGCAAGAGTGCATCACCAGCCGCAAGCGCCGTTCCGCCAAGCCTCCGGGGGCGTTCCGTTGCGCAATGCCGCTCTGCAGCGAAATCTTGTTGCGTTGCGATTGAACTGCCCCGCCGCCTGCGCTAACGGTTTGCGGTAGCATGACGTGGGGGCGGCGCCCGTGCCGTTCGAGAGGGGAAGTTCCATGGCCGAGATCGAACGGGAATCGATGGAATATGACGTCGTTATCGTGGGCGCGGGGCCTGCGGGCCTTTCTGCCGCGATCCGGCTCAGGGAGCTCGATTCCGATCTGTCCGTCGTGGTGCTTGAAAAGGGCTCCGAGGTCGGCGCGCATATCCTGTCGGGCGCGGTTCTGGATCTCATTGGCCTGAACGCGCTTTTCCCCGACTGGAAGGAACGCGGTGCGCCGGTCAGCGTGCCGGTTCGCGAGGACAATTTCCTGTTTCTCAGCGAAAAGGGCCAGATCCGGTTTCCCAACTGGCTGATGCCGCCCCTGATGTCGAACCATGGCAACTACATCGTCTCGATGGGCCGTGTCTGCCGCTGGCTGGCCGAACAGGCCGAGGAGCTTGGCGTCGAGATCTTCCCCGGCATGTCCTGTTCGGAAGTCGTCTGGGGTGAGGATGGCCGCCTTGCAGGCGTCGTCGCGGGCGAGTTCGGGCGGCAGGCCGATGGCACGCCGGGGCCGAATTACGAACCGGGCATGGAGCTGCGCGGCAAGTATGTCTTCCTTGCCGAAGGCGTGCGTGGATCGCTGTCCAAGCAGGTGATCGCGAAATTCGGCCTGTCGGAAGGCCGCGACCCGCAGAAATACGGCATCGGCATGAAGGAGATCTGGGAGATCGACCCCGCCAAGCACCGCGAGGGCACGGTCACCCACACGATGGGCTGGCCGCTTGACGGCAATGCCGGTGGCGGTTCGTTCATCTACCACGCCGAGAACAACCAGATCTTCATCGGTTTCGTGGTGCACCTGAACTACGAGAACCCGCATCTTTACCCCTACATGGAGTTCCAGCGATTCAAGCATCACCCGGTCGTGGCCGAGTTGCTGAAGGGCGGCAAGCGCGTGGCCTATGGCGCGCGGGCGATTTCCGAGGGTGGCTACCAGTCGATCCCGAAAGCGGCGTTCCCCGGCGGCGTACTGCTGGGCTGTGCCGCGGGGCTGGTGAACGTGCCGCGGATCAAGGGCAACCACAACGCGATGATGTCGGGGATCGAGGCGGCGACGGCCGCGGTCGCGGCGATCCGTGCGGGTCGCGCGGGCGATACGCTGGAGGATTACGACACCGCGCTGCATGCGGGCGCCATCGCCAGGGACCTGAAGCGGGTCCGGAACGTCAAGCCGCTCTGGTCGCATTACGGCAACCTGATGGCGACGGCGCTGGGCGGGTTCGACATGTGGATGGCCAACCTGACCGGCTGGAACCCGCTGGGCACGCTGCACCACGCCAAGACCGACGCCGCCCATACCGGAAAGGCCAAGGATTTTCCCAAGATCGACTACCCCAAGCCCGATGGCGTGCTCAGCTTCGACCGGCTGACCAACGTGGCGTTTTCCTTCACCAATCACGAGGAAAGCCAGCCCAGCCACCTGCGGCTGGCCGATCCGGCCCTGCCGATCCGGGTGAACCTGCCCGAATTCGCGGAACCCGCGCAGCGCTATTGTCCGGCGGGCGTCTACGAGGTGGTCGAGAAGGACGGCACCAAGGAATTCGTCGTCAACTTCCAGAACTGCGTCCATTGCAAGACCTGTGACATCAAGGATCCCAGCCAGAACATCACCTGGGTGACGCCGCAGGGTGGCGACGGGCCGAACTATCCGAACATGTAACATCCGTGCGACGGGGGCAGGGTTTCGGGGGGCGGTTCGGGGCGGCGGATTGCCTTGCCCGGCGCCGGGCTCTAGGTTTGTCCATATCAGTTGGAGTATCTCCTTGGCCGTCCGCCTTCCGCGTTTCGCCCTTCTCGCCGCTGTCGGGCTCTCTGCCCTGACATTGGCCGCCCCCGTCCGCGCGCAGGAGGGTCTTGCCGGGGCCTATCTGGCCGCGCGCCAGGCCAGCATGTACAGCGACTACGCCGAGGCGGCGCGCTATTTCGACGCCGCACTGGCGCGCGATCCGTCCAATCCGTTCCTCCTGGAAAACGCCCTGACCGCCCATGTCGGACTTGGCGAGCTTGACCGCGCGGTGCCGATCGCGCGGCGTCTGGAAAGCGGCGGCCATTCCAGTCAGATCGCGAACCTCGTCATTATTGCCGAGCAGATGAAGCGCGGCGCCTGGGACGAGGTGCTGGCCGACATGGAGGCCGGGCGCAGTGCCGCGCCGCTGGTCGATGCGCTGATCCGCGCCTGGGCACGGTTCGGGCAGGGCCGCATGTCCGAAGCGCTGGAGGCCTTCGACGCGGCCTCTGCGCAGTCCGGGCTCAGGACGTTCGGGCTGTACCACAAGGCGCTGGCGCTGGCCGCGGCGGGCGATTTCGAGGGGGCCGACCTGATCCTGTCCGGTGAGGCCGAGGGGCCGTTGCGCGCGACCCGGCGCGGCGTGATCGCCCACGCACAGGTTCTCAGCCAGCTCGAACGCAATTCGGATGCGCTGGAACTGGTCGAGATGGCCTTCGGCAGCGAAACCGATCCCGGGGTGACCCGGCTGAGTACGCGGCTGGCTGCGGATGAGCCGCTGCCCTTCGATGTCGTGCGCGACGCGACCGAGGGGGCAGCCGAGATCTTCTACACCGTCGCGGGCGCGCTGAACGGCGATGCGATGGACAGCTACACGCTGGTCTATTCCCGGCTTGCCGAATACCTTGCCCCAGCCAATACCGATGCGGTTCTGCTGTCCGCCAACCTTCTGGAATCACAGGAGCGGTACGAACTTGCCATCGCCGCCTATGCCCGTCTCGGGGCGGAGGATCCGGCCTTCTACGCCGCCGAGCTCGGCCGCGCCGAAGCGATGCGCAAGGCGGGCGATATCGATGCTGCGATTGGGGTTCTTCAGGCGCTGGCCGCGGAATTTCCCGACATCGCCATCGTCCATGTGACGCTGGGCGACACGTTCCGCAGCCAGGAACGTTACGAGGAAGCGCGGCAAGCCTACGACGCGGCGATCGCGCTGTTCGACGAGCCCGCCCGCGGCCAGTGGATCGTCTACTACGTCCGCGGCATCACGCATGAGCGGCTGGACATCTGGGACAGGGCCGAGGCCGATTTCCTTCAGGCCCTCGAACTGGAACCCGATCAGCCGCAGGTGCTGAACTATCTGGGCTATTCCTGGGTCGAGATGAAGACCAATCTCGATCAGGCGCTCGACATGATCGAACGCGCCGTCGCCGCCCGGCCCGATGACGGCTATATCACCGACAGCCTGGGCTGGGTGCTGTACCGGCTGGGCCGCTACAACGAGGCGGTGCCGCATATGGAACGGGCGGCCGAACTGATGCCGGTCGATCCGATCGTCAACGACCATCTGGGCGATGTCTACTGGGCCGTGGGGCGGCGCAACGAGGCGCGGTTCCAGTGGCACCGCGCGCTGTCCTTCGACCCCGAGGAGGACGAGGCCAACCGCATCCGCCGCAAGCTGGACGTGGGGCTCGACAAGGTGCTCAAGGAAGAAGGGGCGCCGCCCCTGCATCCGGCCAATGACGGTTGAGGCCTTCGCGCCTGCCAAGATCAACCTGACCCTGCATGTCACCGGACAGCGGGCAGATGGCTATCATCTGCTCGACAGCCTTGTGGTCTTTGCCGATTGCGGCGACCGGCTGACGCTGGCGCCCGCCGACGATCTGACGCTGACCGTCACCGGCCCCCGCGCCGAGGGTGTTCCCACGGACGGGCGCAACTTGGTGCTGAAGGCCGCGGCGCTGTTCGGGCCGGGCCGGGGCGCAGCGATCACGCTGGACAAGCACCTGCCCGCTGCGGCGGGGATCGGCGGGGGCTCGTCCGATGCCGCGGCGGCGCTGCGCGGTCTTGCGCAACTTTGGGACATGGCCCTGCCGGAGCCGCAGGCGGTGCTGTCGCTGGGTGCCGATGTGCCAGTCTGCCTTGCGCCGCGGTCGCTGCGCATGCGCGGCGTCGGCGAGGAGATCACCGAGGGGCCGCGCCTGCCCGCGATGGGGTTGGTTCTGGTGAACCCGGGCGTCGAGGTGCCCACGCCCGCGGTGTTCAAGGCGCTGACCCGCAAGGACAACCCGGCCATGCCGCATCCGCCGGGCTGGGCAAGCGCTGCGACCATGGCGCATTGGCTGAAGACCCAGCGTAACGACCTGGAGGCCCCCGCAATGGTGTTGGCACCTGTGATCGGCGCGGTTCTGAAGGCAATTGGCGCCAGTCCGGGCTGCCACATGTCCCGGATGTCAGGTTCGGGGGCCACCTGCTTCGGGCTTTTCGACACCCGCGCCGAAGCCGAGGTCGCCGCCGCGGCCCTGCGTGCCGAGAACCTCGGATGGTGGGTCGCCGCCGGCGAACCCTTCACTCTCTGACGTGAAACGGGATCAGCTGATCCGCGCCACCACAAAATCGGCCAGATCGCTCAACATGTCCCGGATCTCGTGATCGGGCAGGCAGTCCAGCGCCTCTTTCGCCCGTGCCGACCAGGCCAGCGCCTCAATCCGCGTCGCCTCGATGGCGCCGCGCCTGTGCATCAGGTCCAGCGCGTGTTCCAGATCACCCTCGCGCTGGTCGCCCTTGGCGATCGTGCGCTTCCAGAACGCGCGTTCCTCGTCATCGGCCGCAGCAACCGCCTTGATGATCGGCAGCGTCAGCTTGCGCTCGCGGAAATCGTCGCCGATATTCTTGCCGGTCGCCTTGGCATCGCCTGCCACGTCCAGCAGGTCGTCAACGATCTGGAAGCCCACGCCCAACGCATCGCCGTAAGTGTAGAGCGCGCGCACCTGATCCTCGGGCATGCCTGCGATTACGCCGCCGACCTCGGTCGCCGCTGCGAACAGCGCCGCGGTCTTGCCACGGATCACCTTGAAATAAACATCCTCGGTCGTCGCAAGATCGCGCGCCGCGGTCAGTTGCAGCACCTCTCCTTCCGCGATCACCGCGGCGGCGTTCGACAGGATGTCCAGCACCTGCAGATTGCCCGGCGCCACCATCAACTGGAAGGACCGCGCGAACAGGTAATCGCCGACCAGCACGCTCGACTTGTTGTCCCAGAGCAGGTTCGCGGTCGGCCGTCCGCGGCGCTGGCCGCTTTCGTCCACCACATCGTCATGCAACAGCGTCGCGGTATGGATGAACTCGACCGTCGCGGCCAGGTAGACGTGATAGGGCCCGTCATAGCCGCACATCCGCGCCGCCGCGATGGTCAGCATCGGGCGCAGGCGCTTGCCACCCGCACTCACGATATGCGCGGCCACCTCTTCGATCCGCGGGGCATGATCCGACCGCATCCGTTCCCGGATCAGCCTGTCGACGGCGGCCATTTCCTCGCTCAGCAGAGCGGCCAGCCGTTCATGCGGTTTCGTGACTGCGTTGTCCAAGCCCATCACGGCCTCGTCAGGGTTGCTCGACAAGCGGGGCGCTCTGGCCTTAACTCGCTGTCATGAAGGAACTCATCCGCACCAACGACCCGACGATCATCGCCTTCGTCTCGGCACTTCTACAAGGCGAGGAGATAGTCTGCTTTCAGATGGATGTCCACATGAGCATACTTGAGGGCTCGATAGGCGTTTTGCCGCGCCGGATCATGGTGGCCGACCGCGACCTGTTCCGTGCCCGCGCCGTCTTGCGTGACAACGGCATCGATCTGCCCGAAAGCGGATGAGGCCGGTGGAGGGGCTCACGCGCGATGCGTTCCTGGGTGGCAAGCTGTCGATCCGCCAGCCAGAGCAAGGCTATCGCGCCGGGATCGACCCGGTTCTGCTGGCCGCCGCGGTGCCTGCCGCGCCGGGGCAGTCGGTGCTGGAACTGGGCTGCGGCGTCGGGGTGGCCAGCCTCTGCCTCGGCGTTCGAGTGCCGGGGCTGACGCTGACCGGGGTGGAATTGCAACCCGTCTATGCCGAGCTGGCGCGCGGGAATGCCCGCGCGAACGGCATCGCTCTCGACATCGTGACCGCCGATCTGGCGGCGCTGCCCGCATCCTTGCGCGCGCGCGGTTTCGATCATGTCATCGCCAACCCGCCCTACCACCTGCGCGCGCGCGGCAGCGCCGCTCCCGATCCGGGCCGCGAGACAGCGCTGGGCGAGGCGACGCCGCTGGCACTTTGGGTCGAGACCGCCGCCCGCCGCCTTGCCCCCCGCGGCTGGCTCACGCTGATCCAGCGCGCCGAGCGGCTGCCCGGGCTGCTGGGGACCCTGGATACACGTTTAGGTAGTGTGGAGATCCTGCCCTTGGCAGCCCGCCCCGGCCGCCCCGCCAAACTTGTCCTCCTGCGCGCGAGAAAGGGTGGCAAGAGCGCCTTCAGGTTGCATAGCCCATTGATTCTCCACGAAGGCTCCCGGCACGAACGGGATGGCGACAGCTATGTTCCGACCATCTCCGATGTCCTGCGTCGGGGCGCCGCACTCCCATGGCCGGTCTGACGAAACCCGTTATGCGCGAATCCGTCATTTTCAAGGAGGTGACACGACTCGTTTTTCGTGCTGCACTGTAAAGGTTCGATGACACAAGGAGAGGAGCACCGACCATGAACGTGAGTTCGCATCTTCAGGAACTCCGCCGCAAGCACCAGGCGCTCTCGGACCAGGTCGAGGAGGCGCAGCGAACGCCGTCGGCGGATGACTTCCGTATCGCGGACCTCAAGAAGCAGAAACTCAGGCTCAAGGAACAGATCGAAAGGCTGTCTCAGGCCTGATCGTGCCGTGCGCCGGCCCGGGCGGCCAGCGCGGCGCCGCCGGTGATCAGCACCGTAGCGGCAACAAGGACCGGCGTGGGGGCCGAGATCCCCGCGCCCACGCGGATCAGCGTGGACAAAAGCGGCGCGGCCTAGCTGGCCACCCCCAGAAGCTGTATGTCGCCGCGCTTCACCTCGATGTCCCAGACATAAACGGCCACCCCCACTGGCCCCAGCCCCAGCGCCAGCACGCTGAACCAGCCAACACCCGATTCCGGCCAGACCGTTTCCTCCAGCACCAGGTGAAGCGGCAGCGACAATGCGGCGGTGGCAAGGCAGAACGCCGCGACGCTTGCTGTCGGGATCTCGCCCAGCCGACACGACAGAACGGAATAGCTCGACCAGGTCAACGCGCAGAGCAGCGCCAGCCCGTAGCCGGGCAGCGCCGCGCCGTCGAACCCGGCTGCCCCCCCGCGCCACGATCAGTGCCGCCCCTGCAAAACCGGCCACCGCGCCGATCACATGGCCCGCCCGCAGCCGCTCGCTGGTCGCGGCCACCCAGACCAGCCCGACCGCGCCCCCGATGGCAAAACAGATCGCATTGAGCTGGAATGGCGGCACCGGCGCCGAACCCACGGTCAACAGCGCCAGAAGCGCCCAGAGCAGGACGGCAAGAAATCCGATGGCTGTGGCGCGGTACGGGGACATGGCGCGTCCTCTATACCGGTCGCGCCGCGCCGCCCAGAGCGGTTCGCGCCCTCCTGTCTTCTTCTTGGAAAAAATACCCAGGCGCGCAGCGCGCCCGCGGCACGCGGGCATGAAGAAAGGGCGGCCCCGATGGGCCGCCCCCGTGATCGCAGAGGTCCGCGTTCAGACGAAGAACTGCGCGCCGTTAGCCGAGATGGTCGAGCCATTGATGAAGGTCGACTCGTCCGAGGCCAGGAACACCACGCAGCGCGCGATTTCCTCGGGCTTGCCAAGACGACCGGCCGGGATCTGGGCGATGATCGCCTCGCGCACCTTCTCGGGCACCGCCATCACCATTTCGGTGGCGATGTAGCCCGGGCAGATCGCGTTCGCGGTGATGCCGAAGCGCGCGCCCTCCTGGGCCAGCGACTTGATGATGCCCAGATCGCCCGCCTTGGTCGCGGCATAGTTCACCTGGCCGAACTGGCCCTTCTGCCCGTTGATCGAGGAAATCACGATCACCCGGCCGAACTTGCGCTCGCGCATGCCGGGCCAGATCGGGTGGACGGTGTTGAACACGCCCGTCAGGTTGGTGTCGATCACCTCTTTCCACTGTTCGGGCGTCATCTTGTGGAACGGGGCGTCGCGGGTGATGCCCGCGTTCGCCACCACCACGTCGATCGGCCCGAGCTCGGCCTCGACCTTCTCGATCCCGGCCTTGGACGCCTCGTAATCGGCCACATTCCACTTGTGGGTGGGGATGCCGGTTTCCTCGGCGAACTTCTTCGCGGCGTCGTCATTGCCGGCATAGGTCGCCGCGACCGTGTAGCCCGCCGCCTTCAGCGCCTTGCTGATCGCCGCGCCGATGCCGCGGCTGCCGCCGGTGACGAGTGCAACTCTTGCCATGATTCCTCCAGAATGGGTGTCGATTG
>NZ_DSDD01000398.1:0-9679 GCF_011048875.1 Rhodovulum sp. | reverse complement strand
GCGGGAAGGGGATCGCGGCGCATCGCCGTCAGATAGGGGGGCGCCTGCCGCCCCGCCAGTGGGCGGCGGCGGATTTCGGCAGGGCCGGGCGCGGCGGGTTCAGGCGGCCCGGCTGGCGTAGCGTTCCGCGCCGAAATGGATGCGTTCCGACAGCCGGATGATCGCCTCCAGCCGGTCCTTGATCGTGCTGTGATAGATGGCGAGATCCTCGATCATGCTGGACAGGCTTTCGCCGCCGGTCGTCAGGCGGCCGCATTCGACCCGGCCCATCACGCGGATCGAATCGAGCCCCGCGACCATCCGGCGCAGATCGTTGCTGGCCTGAGAGAGCGTGCGCGCCACGCGCATCGCCTCGGCCAGGCCGGTGCGGGCGCGCGTGTTGCACGCGGCCTCCAGCGCGGTCAGGGTGGCCATCTCGGCCGCGCTGTCGCCGGGGCCGGGCGTTCCGGCCTCGGCGCGGAACTGGCGGACCAGTTCCGACTGCACCTCGGCGCAGCCCATCAGGAAGACCGCGTCGCCGACCACGCGGCCCATGCGGTCGCAAAGGTTGTCCTGTTGCCCGGCAAAGCTGTTCAGCCGGGTGACGATCTCGCCCGAGGCGGTCTTGTAGTTCTCGGAAATCGCGGTGATCGGCCCGCCTGCGGGTTCCAGCCGGTTGGCGAGGATGCGGATATTGGTCGGCACCGATTTCAGCGCGCCGAAGGTCCGGATCAGGTCGCGCTGTTCGCGCGCGGCTGCGCCGAGGCTGTCGCTGACCGCTTCGATCTCGGCCAGCCTTTCGCAGCGTGCCCGGCCCGAGGCGGCGTCGCGCGCGGCCAGTTCCTGGCTGAGCGCGCGGGACATGAAGTCGGCATAGCCTGAGAAGCCCAACTCGCCCAGCCGTGCGAGCAGAAGCGCGGCGCTGGCCTCGGGGCTCAGGTTTTCGTCGTGTTCGCGGGCGCGAAGGGTTTTGTATTCCGCGCGCATGGTCGCGAAAAGCGGGGTCGAGGGCTTGATCCGCACCGACAGGAAGCCGCCCTCGATCGGCAGGACCACGGCGAAGACCCAGTAATGCCGCCCGTCGCGCGCCCTGTTCTTGACATAAGCCGCGATCGGCTGGCCGCCCTGGATCGTCTGCCACAAGAGCCAGAACACCGCGCGCGGCATGTCGGGGTGGCGGATGATCTTGTGCGGAGCGCCGATCAGGTCCTTCCAGTCATGGCCCGAGACGCGCCGGAACACGGAATTCCCGGCCCGGATCACGCCGCGCTGATCGGTGCGGGAATAGAAGATCTCGTCGAGCCCGAATGCGACCTCGCCCCGGTCGGGAATCGGTTCGCGGCTGCCGGTCTGACGCATGGACAATCCCCGTATGACGGGCCGCGACTCGCAGCCCATTGAAAATCCTGCCAAGTTTATGGGGTCATATCTTTCCAAAGGGTTGCTGTCCGTCCCTCGGCGCGGTCCGGCGCAGGATCGTGACCGATGTCTCGCCATGGCGGCGACTGTCCAGCAGGTCGATGCCCTCGGGGGGTGTGATCTCCGCGCCCTCCTCCCAGACGATCAGCGCGCCGGGCGTGATCCAGCCGCCGGCCAGCGCCGAGGCGAGCGCGCGTTCGCCCAGCCCCATGCCATAGGGCGGGTCGAGAAAGACCAGATCGAAGGGCGCCCCCGGGCAGGCCCCCAGCCGCGTCGCATCGCGCCGGATCAGCACGGTTTCCGCCTCGGCCCGGCATTTCGCCACGTTCTCGCGGATCAGCGCGGCCGCCCTGGCTCCGTTCTCGACGAAGCTCACCTGCGCCGCGTCGCGCGACAGCGCCTCCAGCCCCAGCGCGCCGGTGCCCGCGAACAGGTCCAGCACCCGCGCGCCCGTCACCGGGTCGCCATGGCTGCCATGGGTCAGGATGTTGAACAGGCTTTCGCGCACCCGGTCGGCGGTGGGGCGCAGATGCGTCGCCGGATCGCCCTTGCCGACCGAGGCAAGCCTGAGCCCGCGGTATCGCCCCGCGATGATCCTCACGCCGCCATCAGGGTCTTGAGATCGACCGCCGGATCGGCCACCAGCGCCGGGTCGGGCGAGCGCCCGGCCTCGATCAGGCGCTTGGCCGTCATGTAGGCGCGCGGCTCGTTCATCGCGTCCACCGCCAGCAAGTCGGCGCCGCGGTAATACCAGTGGCTGGCGCCGGTCTTTTCGCCCGGCCGCACCACCACCCGGTCATGGCCGGCATTCAGCCCGGCGATCTGCAACTTGACGTCATACTGGTCCGACCAGAACCACGGTTTCGGATCATAGGCGGCCCCGGCGCCCAGCATGTTCGCGGCGACCGCCTCGGCCTGCTCGATGGCGTTCTGCACGCTTTCCAGCCGCAGCCGCCCGCCGCGCCAGGGAAAGCTTGCGCAATCGCCCGCGGCCCAGATCGCCGGATCGGATGTGCGCCCCAGCGCGTCCACCGCGATCCCGTCCGCGATCGCCAGCCCTGCGGCCTCGGCCAGATCGGTGGCGGGTGTGACCCCGATGCCGGCGATCACGAAATTCACCGCCAGCGCCGTGCCATCGGTCAGGTCCGCCCCGTCGACATGCCCGGCGCCGGTCAGCCGCACCAGCCCCGTGCCCTCGCGCAGATCGACGCCATGGGCGCGATGCAGCGCGCGGAAAAAGTCAGAGGTCTCGGCACAGGCCACGCGCTGCAATATCCGCGCTGCCGTCTCGACCAGCGTCACCTTCAGGCCCCGCGCCGCGGCGACCGCCGCCGCCTCGAGCCCGATATAGCCGCCGCCCACGATCAGCACCCGGGCGCCCTCGCGGAAGGCGGGCGCCATGCCGTCCACATCGGCCAGCGTGCGCACCAGATGCACCCCGCCCAGATCGCCCCCCATCGCCGCGGGCAGACGCCGAGGCACCGCGCCCGTGGTCAGCGCCAGCATGTCATAGCCGATGGCCGCGCCGCCCGCATGCACCTCGCGCGCCGCCCGGTCGATCCGCGCCGCCTGCAGGCCAAGCCGCAGCTCGATCCCGTGCTCGGCATAGAACTCTGCCGGACGCAGATAGAGCCGCTCGACGCCGATCTCGCCCAGCAGGTATTTCTTGGACAGCGGCGGGCGCTGATAGGGGGGGGCGGGTTCCTCGCCGATCATGGTGATCGGCCCCTCATGGCCCAGCACGCGCAGTTTCGCGGCCAGCGCCGCCCCCGCCTGACCGGCGCCGATGATGACGATACGGGACATTGCACTTCCGCTCCGGCACGATCCGGGGCAGACACTATCTGACGGCCGAAACCGTTTGCAATCCATCAGGAGGGACAGAAATGACGATTTCCACCGGCGACCGCCTGCCCGAGGCCACCTTTGTCCGACTGGGCGAGGCCGGCCCCGAGGAGGTGAAACTCTCCGAGACGCTTGCGGGCCGCAAGGTGGTGATCTTCGCCGTCCCCGGCGCCTTTACCCCCACCTGCCACTCGGCCCATGTGCCAAGCTTCGTGCGGGTGATGGACCAGCTCACGGCCAAGGGCGTGGACGAGGTGATCTGCCTTGCCGTCAACGACCCCTTCGTGATGAAGGCCTGGGGCGAGGCCACCGGCGCCACCGCTGCAGGCATCACCATGCTGTCGGATCCGCAAGGCGACTTCACCAAGGCCATCGGTCTGGATTTCACCGCGCTGCCCGTGGGTCTGGTGTCGCGCTCGCGCCGCTATGCCCTGATCGCCGATGACGGGGTGGTGAGCGTCCTCAATCTGGAGGAAAGCCCCGGCGAATGCGGCATCTCTGCCGGGGAGGCCCTGCTCGAGGCGCTCTGAGTCAGGCCCCGCCCGACGCGCAACGGGGTGTTTGGCGGGTCTTTCGGGCCGGGTTCGGACGGGGTCGCCGGTCGATCCCCGTGGCCCGGTTCTGCATTGCGCGGATCGGGGTGATCCCGGGCTTGCCTTGCGGGCGTTTCTCACTGCGGAAGAACCGTCCTTGCACCGCCGCAGGGGCCGCAATACCAGCGCCGGTCGGGCAACGCTGTGTTCTTCGGGGGGAGTTCCTGAACCGGCCGCGCAACGTCGCGCCGGACACAAGACCCGCGCCCCGGTGCGGCTGACCACCGAAGCGGCGGGCCGCGAGGGGCTGGTCTGTTCAGCCTTCGAGACGCTGATCGCCCGGCCAGACGGCGAACGCGAGGTGTCGAACCCGCCGGACGGGGTCGCAGGATCCGCCGATAGTACCGGACACCAAGGGTGATCGTGACAAGTGGTGAGCCGTGCAGGATTCGAACCTGCGACCCACTGATTAAAAGTCAGTTGCTCTACCAACTGAGCTAACGGCCCACTTGAGGCCCGCTCTCTAGGAAATGCGCGGCAGGCGGTCAAGGGCAAAAACGGCCGCCTTGCACGGTGCCGCTGGATTCGGCGCGGCGGGGGGAGTATAGGGCGGCCCCATGGTCGAAACGCTTCATGGCAACGGTCTGCCCTTCGCCAAGATGCACGGGCTGGGCAATGATTTCGTCGTGATCGACGCGCGGGGGGGCGGGGTGCCGCTGACGCCCGGCCTGGTCGCGGCCATTGCCGATCGGCACCGGGGCGTGGGCTTCGACCAGTTGGCGGTGATCGAGCCTGCCGAGGGGGCCGATGCGCGGCTGGTGTTCTTCAATGCCGATGGGTCGGCCTCGGCCACCTGCGGCAACGCGACCCGCTGCATCGCGCGACGGTTGATGGACGAAACCGGCAAGGCGGCGCTGCGGCTGATCACCGAACGCGGGATGCTGGCGGCCTGCGATGCCGGGGGCGGGCTGACCTCGGTCAATATGGGGGCGCCGCTGCTGGACTGGACCGATATCCCGCTGGCCGAGCCGATGGACAGCCTGCATCTGCCGATCCCGGGCGATCCGGTGGCGACGGGGATGGGCAACCCGCATTGCACCTTTTTCGTGCCGGATGTGGCGGCGGTGGATTTGGCGGGTTTTGGCGCCGCGCATGAACACCACCCGCTGTTCCCGGCCCGCACCAACGTGCAGGTGGTGCAGGTCACCGGGCCCGACCGGCTGCGGATGCGGGTGTGGGAGCGGGGCGCGGGGATCACGCTGGCCTCGGGGTCGTCCTCTTGCGCGGTTGCGGTTGCGGCGGCCCGGCGGGGGCTGACCGGGCGCCGCGTCACGGTCGATCTGGATGGCGGTGAATTGCAGGTCGACTGGCGCGCGGATGGCGTCTGGATGACCGGGCCGACGGCGCATGTCTTTGACGGGGTGCTGACCCCGGCCTTTCTGGGGGCGCTCTAGATGGATCGCGCCGCCCCCCGGTTCACCACGCTTGGCTGTCGGCTGAACGCCTACGAGACCGAGGCGATGAAGGAACTGGCCGCCCGCGCGGGGCTGGACGACGCGGTGATCGTGAACACCTGCGCCGTCACTTCGGAGGCCGTGCGCAAGGCGCGGCAGGAAATCCGCCGCCTGCGCCGCGACAATCCGCGGGCAAGGATCGTGGTGACGGGCTGCGCCGCCCAGACCGAGCCCGAGACCTTTGCCGCGATGGACGAGGTGGACCTGGTGCTCGGCAATGCCGAGAAGATGCGCCCCGAGACCTGGGCGCGACTCGCAGCCCCCGATTTCATCGGCGAGACCGAGCGGGTCATGGTCGACGACATCATGTCGGTGCGCGAGACGGCGGGCCACCTGATCGACGGCTTCGGCACGCGATCCCGTGCCTATGTGCAGGTGCAGAACGGCTGTGACCATCGCTGCACCTTCTGCATCATCCCCTTTGGCCGGGGCAATTCGCGGTCGGTGCCCGCGGGCGTCGTGGTGGACCAGATCGCCCGGCTGGTGGAGCGCGGCTATAACGAGGTGGTGCTGACCGGGGTCGACCTGACAAGCTGGGGCGCGGATCTGCCCGGGGCGCCGCGGCTGGGCGATCTGGTGGTGCGCATCCTGCGGCTGGTGCCGGGGCTGGCGCGGCTGCGGATTTCGTCCATCGATTCCATCGAGGCGGATCCGGCACTGATGCGGGCGATCGCCGGGGAACCCCGCCTGATGCCGCATCTGCACCTGTCCCTGCAGGCGGGGGATGACCTGATCCTGAAGCGGATGAAGCGGCGGCATTCCCGCGTCGACGCCATCCGCTTCTGCCGTGAGGCGCGCGCGCTGCGCCCGGACATGACCTTTGGTGCCGACATCATCGCCGGTTTCCCGACCGAGACCGAGGCGATGTTCGCGAACTCGCTGGCGCTGGTCGAGGAATGCGGCCTGACCTGGCTGCATGTCTTCCCCTATTCGCCGCGGCCCGGCACGCCCGCGGCCCGGATGCCCCAGGTCGACGGCGCTGCGATCCGCGACCGGGCGGCGCGGCTGCGTGCTGCGGGCGATGCGGCGGTGGCCCGGCATCTGGCCGCGCAGGTGGGCCGCAGCCATCGCGTCCTGATGGAAAGCCCGCGGATGGGCCGGACCGAGCAGTTCGCCGAGGTCGATCTGGCCAGCGACCGGCCCGAGGGGCAGATCGTGACCGTGTCCGTCACCGGGCAGGCAGACGGGCGACTTCAGGCGGAATAGGGTCTGATCCTGACCGCAGACATGCGTGAATGGACAGCCGCCCCACCTTCGCCTATCCTTTCGCCGACCGAGGGAGGGACCGCGATGCCTCTGCCGATTGCCCCGATTGCCGGTGTGGCGCTGCGCTATGGTGCGCTGGCGCTGGCGGCCTATGCCATCACCCGCTACAGCACGCCGCTGCGCCGCGACCAGCGCAGCGAGGATGCGATGGACGAGCTGCACGAGGGCGTGCATTTCCGCCGCGACAGCGAACAGGTCAATGGCGGCGCGCGGATGAAACGCACGATCCGCGTGGGCCCGGCGGGCCCCGGCATCGAGATCGATGCGAGCGCGCTAGGCCGCATCCGTTTCCGCCGGGTATGATGCAGCTTTACGACAATCCGGCCTCGCCCTCCTGCCGCAAGGTGCGGGTGGTGCTGATCGAGACCGGCCAGATCGACGCGGTCGAGGTCCTGCCTGCGGCGGGCACCGCGCTGGACCGCGGACAGATGCCGCTGGCCGAGAACCCGCTGGGCAAGACCTCGTCCTGACCCGCCCCGAGGGACCGGCGCTATAAGACAGCCGGGCGATCTGCCGCTATCTGGATGCGATCGAGGCGCGCTGGATCAGCCAGCTTGCCGGGCCGCTGACGATGGGGCGGATGGCGCCGGGCTATCTCGATTTCCGTCACGGCGCGCGCGACTGGCGGCAGGGCGGCGAGTCGCTGGCCGCCTGAGAGGCGGGATTCGCCCGGCGCCCGGCGATGGAACAGACCGCTCCGGGGGGCTGATGCCTCGTAAAAAGGTCGTGAGCCGAGACGGGCACCCGGAACGTCCGCAGGGGCGTTCCGGATGCGGTGGAACGTCTCAGAATCGCTCTAAGCACCCAGATTCTTCTGGCTGAGACCAGATGTGTCGGGTATACGACAGTCGACCGGGATTTGACCGGCCCACCCCCCTTGCTGCGCGACTATGTCCGCTGGACGCAAGTGTTAATGGGGGTTAGGTAAACTTGGAAAAAGGCCGGGGCGTTTCCTGCGGCCCGTTTGCGAACCGACCGGACCTCCGGTCATGGAAAGGAGAATTTCTCGTGTCGCACGCAGAAGATCACGACGGTGCCCGCCGCGATTTCCTTTACTATGCGACGGCGGGCGCGGGTGTCGTGACCGCCGGGGCGGCGGCTTGGCCGCTAATCAACCAGATGAACCCCTCTGCCGACGTCCAGGCGCTCAGCTCGATCCGGGTCGACGTGTCCTCGGTCGTCGAAGGCCAGCAGCTGACGGTGAAATTCCTTGGCAAGCCGGTGTTCATTCGCCTGCGCACGCAGGAGGATATCGAACTGGCCCGCTCGATCCCCCTTGGCGATCTGGTCGATACCGACTCGCGCAACCCGAACAAGCCGGGCCAGGCCACGGACCAGAACCGCGCCATGGACGACGAGGGGCGCTGGCTGGTGATGATCGGCGTCTGCACCCATCTGGGCTGTGTGCCCATCGGCAACCAGTCGGGTGATTACGGCGGGTGGTTTTGTCCCTGCCACGGGTCGCACTACGATTCCGCAGGGCGCATCCGCAAAGGGCCCGCGCCCGAGAACCTGTACATCCCGGTCGCGTCCTTCGTGGACGAGACGACCATTCAACTCGGTTAAGGGAGCACCCGATGTCTGGTATTCCTCACGATCACTACGAGCCGAAATTGGGCTCCGAGAAGTGGCTGCATCGGCGCCTGCCGATCGTCGGTCTTCTCTACGATACCCTGATGATCCCCACCCCCAAGAACCTGAACTGGATGTGGATCTGGGGCGTCGTGCTGTTCTTCACGCTGGTGTTGCAGATCGTCACCGGCATCGTGCTGGCCATGCATTACGTGCCGCATGCCGACATGGCCTTCGCCTCGATCGAGCACATCATGCGCAACGTCAATGGCGGGTATTTCATCCGCTACCTGCACATGAACGGCGCCTCGCTGTTCTTCATCGCGGTCTATCTGCACATCTTCCGCGGCATCTATTACGGCTCGTACAAGAGCCCGCGCGAACTGACCTGGATCATCGGCATCCTGATTTACCTGGCGATGATGGCGACCGCGTTCATGGGCTATGTGCTGCCCTGGGGGCAGATGTCGTTCTGGGGCGCGACGGTGATCACCGGTCTGTTCGGCGCGATCCCGTGGGTGGGCGAACCGCTGCTGACCTGGCTGCAGGGCGGCCCGGCGGTGGACAGCCCGACGCTGACGCGCTTCTTCTCGCTGCACTACCTGCTGCCCTTCGTGATCCTGGGTCTGTCCATCGTGCATGTCTGGGCCTTTCATACGACCGGCAACAACAACCCCACCGGGGTCGAGGTGCGCCGCACCTCGCGCGAGGAAGCCGATGCCGACACCTTGCCGTTCTGGCCCTATTTCGTGATCAAGGATCTGTTCGCGCTGGGCGTGGTGCTGGTGATCTTCTTTGCGATCGTCGGCTTCATGCCGAACTATCTGGGCCATCCCGACAACTACATCCCCGCCGACCCGCTGGTGACGCCGCCCCATATCGTGCCCGAATGGTACTTCCTGCCGTTCTACGCGATCCTGCGGGCCTTCGACGGCGACGTCTGGGCCGTGCAGCTGCTCGACTGGATGTCCTTCGGCGTGATCGACGCCAAGTTCTTCGGCGTGCTGGCGATGTTCGGGTCGATCCTGATCATGGCACTGCTGCCCTGGCTTGACACGTCGAACGTGCGCTCGGGACGGTTCCGGCCGATGTTCAAGGTCGCCTTCTGGATCTTCTTCATCGACTTCTTCGTCCTGATGTGGGCGGGCGCCATGCCGGCCGAGGGCATCTACCCGACCGTCGCGCTGGTCGGCACGGTTGTCTGGTTCGGCTTCTTCCTGGTGGTGCTGCCGGTGCTGGGCGTGATCGAGAAGCCGCTGCCCCAGCCCGACACCATCGAGGAAGACTTCAACGCCCACTACGGCGATGGCGCGGCTGGCGGCAAGGCCGTCCCCAGCCCCGCCGAGTGAGAGAAGGGATCGGAAGAATGTTCAAGAAACTCACGATCACCGCGCTGACCGCCCTGACGCTTGGGGCGGGCGGCGCCCTCGCCGCCGGCGGCGGGGCCCATGTGACCGATTACGACTTCTCGTTCGAGGGTCCCTTCGGCCGCTACGACCAGGCCCAGCTGCAACGCGGCCTGCAGATCTATACCGAGATCTGCTCGGCCTG
>NZ_DSDD01000176.1:0-9702 GCF_011048875.1 Rhodovulum sp. | reverse complement strand
CCGGGCTTCCGGTCGGCCCCGGCCGGGTGATCGACGCGATCCGCGCGGTCGAGGCGGCGGGGTTCTCGCAGCGCGGGGATTTCTACCACACCCTCGCCGCCTGCTTTCTCTCGCGCCCCGAGCACCGGCAGGTCTATGATCAGGTGTTCCGGCTTTACTGGCGCGATCCGCGCTTCCTCGAACACATGATGAGCCTGATGCTGCCCTCGCTGCGCGGCGCGGCCGAGGAACGGATCGCGAAGGCCGCCGAGAAACGCGCCGCCGAGGCCCTGCTCGACGGGGTCGAGCGCGCGCTTCCCGAACCGCGGGACGCGAATCGCCTCTGCGTTGCATGCATTCAACCGCGACTGGTCGCGGCGGGTGCTGGGGCAGGGGGCGGTGGTGCTGCTGATCAGCGACGGGCTGGACCGGGACGAGGTGGACATCCTGTCGCAGGAGATGCAGCGGCTGCGCCTGTCGGCCCGCCGCCTGATCTGGATAAACCCGCTGCTGCGTTGGGACGGTTTCACGCCGAAAGCCCGTGGAAAAAGTGCGATGCTGCCGCATGTCGATTGTTTCCGGGCGGGCCATTCGATCCGCTCGCTCGAGGATCTGGCCCGGGCGATCACGGATGCCGGCGATGCCGGAGAGCGCGACCGGATGATGCTGCAGGTGCGACATTCCTGACCGGTTGATCCAGATCAAGGCCGCGGCGCAGCATAACCTGTACCCAGCATTCATCGTTTGCGGCGATGGGTGCAAGTTCCCGGTGCCTGTCCTGAAACCCGCAGACGCTCCCTGTGTTCTCCCAACGCAGGTTCCCTGGCGCCAGAGGGCCCTCCCTTCCTCGGTGCCGACTCACAGAAACGCCGTGGGCTCTCCCTCCCACGGCGTTTTTTCCTTGGCACGGCATCATTGGTCTGGATCGGTGCGATCCACCGTGCCAGAGTTGCCTTCGAAATGACGAATGTCACGAGGGGGACAACTCTATGGTTCTGAACTGGAAGATCGGCGGCCCGCTGTTGGGCATCGTGTTTTTCCTTGCGGTGCTGCTGGTCAAGCCGATCGGCGTGTCGACGCAATTCGTGGTCATCGACGGCGTTCTTTGGGAAAGGAACGCACCGGGCCTCATCACGCAGGGGCCGGATGGCGGCTGGACCTCGACCTATCCCTATTTCGCGAAATACGCCAAGGACATCGCCAATCCGGTCAACTACAGCGTGATCTTCGTCGCCGCGATGATGGGCGGCGCGTTACTCTCGGCGGTTGCCTTCGGGCGTATCCCGCTGCGCGAACGGTTCAGCCCGGCGCTGTGGAGCGCCAATTTCCGCACTGGCTGGATCGGGCGCTGGGTTCTGTCCTTCCTCGGCGGGGTGATCGTGCTTTACGGCGCGCGGATGGCCGGGGGCTGCACCTCGGGGCACATGATGTCGGGGATGATGCAGACCGCGGTCTCGGGCTATCTCTTTGCCTTCGGGGCCTTCCTGACCGCCTTTCCTACCGCCCGCATGTTGCTGAAGAAGGAGGCCTGAGATGGAGATCGCACTCGCAATCGGGCTTGGCGGGCTGTTCGGCATCATGCTGGAGCGTATCGGCGCGACCGATCCGAACTGGATCGGCCGGATGCTGAACCTGACCAATACCCATCTGATGAAGACAATCTTCGTGGCAATCGGCACTGCTTCGATCCTGATGTTCGGCGGCCAGATGCTGGGTGTGGTCGAGGTCGGCCACATGTCGGTCAAGGCGATCCATGTGGGCGTGCTGCTGGGCGGCGCAATTCTCGGCATCGGCTGGGCCATTTCCGGGTATTGCCCGGGCACAGGCGTCTGTGCGGCGGCGACCGGGCGGCTTGACGCGCTGTTCTTCGTCGCGGGCGGCCTGATCGGCGCGGGGGCCTATGCGCTCAGCTATCCGTTCTGGGAGGAGATCGGTTTCCTCAACGGCGAGAAATGGACCATCGGCGAGATTCCGGGGGCCAGCTATCCCGCGGCGCTGCCCGATCTGCCGATCACGGGCGACATGGTCGGCATCGGCATCGGGATCGCCTTCATCCTGATCGCGATCCTGCTGCCGCGGCGGTTGGTCGGCAAGGCCGCGCCTGTGACCGACGCGAAGGCCGAACCGGCCGAGTGAGCCCGCCCTGACAAGGGACAAGGGGCGCCGCGGGGACATCCCGCGGCGCCCTTTTCGTTCTGCGCAGATTCCCTCTGGCGAAGCCGCCCTGCCGCGCCCATTATCCCGCGAGGGAGGAAGGGCGCGCATGCAGACAGGCGATTTCGACACGATTCCGCAAACCGCGCTGGACTGGCACCGGGCAGGTCAGGGCGCGGTGCTGGCCACCGTGATCGAGACCTGGGGCAGCGCGCCGCGCCCGGTGGGCAGCCTCTTGGCGATCTCGGGCGAGGGCGGTATGGCGGGTTCGGTCTCGGGCGGCTGTGTCGAGGGCGCGGTGATCGCCGAGGCTCTGGAGGCGTTGGGCGACGGGCGTCCGCGCCTGCTGGATTTCGGGGTCGGCGATGATGATGCCTTTGCCGTGGGGTTGGCCTGTGGCGGGCGCATCCGGGTGCTGGTCGAACCCGTGGGCGCGGCCATGCCCGAGGCGTTGCTGGCCGATCTGGTCGCCGCCCGCGCGGCACGGCGCGCCCTGGCCTATCTCGTCGATACCGAAAGCTGGGAAAGGCGGCTGGCGGGGCCGGAGGATGCCGCCCTCGGTCCGCAGATCGCCGAGCGCATGCGCTCCGACCGCTCGGGCTTCGAGGGGGCGTGCTTCGTCGCGATCCATAACCCGCCCTTGCGGCTGGCCGTCATCGGTGCGGTCCATATCGCGCAACCGCTGGTCGCAATGGCGCGGCTTGCAGGCTTTGCGCCGACACTGATCGACCCGCGTCCCGCGTTTGGCTCGGCCGAGCGGTTTCCGGGCGAGACCATCCTTGACGACTGGCCCGATGCCGCGCTTGCCGTTCATGGGCTTGATGCGCGCACGGCGGTCGTGACGCTGACCCATGACCCCAAGCTGGACGATCCCGCGATCCTGGCCGCGCTGGGCTCGGACGCCTTCTATCTGGGCTGCCTCGGCTCGCCCCGGACCCATGCGAAACGGATCGAGCGGCTACAGGCGGCGGGCATCGCGGCCGAGCGGATCGCCCGCATCCATGCACCTGTGGGCCTGGATATCGGCGCGCGCAGCCCGGCCGAGATCGCGGTTTCGATCATGGCCCAGATCGTCGCGACGCTGAGGACGGGCTGATGCGCTTCGGCGCTGTGGCGCCTGACGAGGCCGAGGGGGCCATTCTGGCCCATTCGCTGCGCGTCGGCGGGCGGATGCTGAAGAAGGGCCTCGTGCTCGGGAGGGCCGAGATCGCCGCGCTGACCGCGGCGCTGAGCGTGTTGCCGGGCGAGATCGCGCTGATCCTGACCGGCTCGGCCACTTCGGATGTGCAGGATACCGGTCCGGCGTCGGTGCGCGCGGCGGCCGGCACGGTCACGCGCTTCGGGATGCCGGTCGATCCGGGCAACCTGCTGTTTCTGGGCGAACAGGGCGGGCGGCCGGTGATCGGCCTGCCGGGATGTGCCCGCCGCCCTGCCTGAGCGGGGCGGACTGGGTGCTGGAACGGATCGCCTGCGGGCTGGGCATCGGCCCGGACGAGATTGCCGCGATGGGGGTTGGGGGGCTTCTGAAGGAGATCCCGTCGCGGCCGCAGCCGCGCGAGGGCTGAGGCCCGGTTTCGCCTGGCTCCGTCAGCCTTATTCGACGCGAAGGCCAGACCAGAGCATGCGCAAATCAACGGTTCTCAAACCCTGTTCCCCATGTTTTGCTCGGCCCGGATAAAGGGAGGATATCGATGACCACGGTCAAGATGACCGTGAACGGCAAGGCCGTTTCCCGAGAGGTGGAGGAACGCACCCTGCTGTCCCAGTTCCTGCGCGAGGGGCTTGGCCTGACCGGCACCCATATCGGCTGCGACACCAGCCAATGCGGGGCCTGCGTGGTGCATGTGAACGGCAGGACGTGAAATCCTGCACCACCTTCGCATTGGAATGCGAGGGCGCCGAGGTCCGCACCATCGAGGGGGTGGCCAATCCCGATGGCTCGCTCTCGACGATCCAGCAGGCGTTCCAGGATCATCACGGGCTGCAATGCGGCTTCTGCACGCCGGGCATGGTGATGACGGCCTCGGCGCTGCTGGCGAAGACCCCGCGGCCCAGCGAGGCCGAGATCCGGCATTACCTTGAGGGCAATATCTGGCGCTGCACGGGATATCACAACATCGTCAAGGCGATACTGGCAGCCTCGGGACAGGATGTCAGCCATCTGGGCCACGGGGACGCGGTGGCCGCGGAATAGGCGTCCGGCGAGGGCGCGCAGCAGACGGATTTTCCAGGGAGGATATCATGCCGAAAGATCACGGCATCGCCGCCAGCACCAAGCGGCGCGAGGATGTGCGGTTCCTGACGGGACGGGGCGCTATACCGACGACATCAACCTGCAAGGACAGGCCCATGCCTGTTTCGTGCGCAGCCAAGTGGCGCATGGTCGGCTGAACGGGGTGAACACCGACGCCGCCGCCGGGATGCCCGGCGTCATCCGCGTCTTCACCGCGGCCGATTTCGAGGGTGTGGGCGGGCTGCCCTGCGGCTGGCAGGTGACCGACCGGCACGGCGCCCCGATGCAGGAACCGGGCCACCCGGTTCTGGCCACGGGCAAGGTGCGCCATGTGGGCGACCCGATCGCGCTGGTCGTGGCTGAGACCTATGACCAGGCGCGCGACGCGGCCGAGGCGGTCGTGGTCGATATCGAGGAACTGGAGCCCGTGCTCGACAAGAAGGCTGCACTCGCCGAGGACGCGCCCAAGAGGTGCATGACGAGCTGACCTCGAACCTCTGCTATGACTGGGGCTTCGTCGAGGAGAACCGCGAGGCGGTGAACAAGGCGTTCGAGACCGCCCATCACGTCACCACGCTCGATCTGGTCAACCAGCGGCTGGTGCCGAACGCGATGGAACCGCGCGTGGCCATCGGCGACTACAGTTTCGCCACCGACGACTCGACGCTGTACACCACCAGCCAGAACCCGCATGTGATCCGGCTGTTGATGGGCGCCTTCGTGCCGGGCATCCCCGAGCACAAGCTGCGCGTCGTGGCGCCCGATATAGGCGGAGGGTTCGGTTCCAAGATCTTCCACTATGCCGAGGAGGCCGCCATCACCCTTGCCGCCCGGCAGTTGCGCCGCCCGGTCAAGTGGACCTGCACCCGGTCGGAAAGCTTCGTCACCGACGCCCAGGGCCGCGACCACGTCACGCGGATCGAACTGGCGCTGGACGCCGAGGGCCATTTCCAGGCGCTGCGCACCGAGACCCATGCCAACATGGGGGCGTATCTGTCGACCTTCGCGCCTTCGATCCCGACCTGGCTGCATGGCACGCCGATGGCGGGGAACTACCGCACGCCGCTGATCTACGTGAACGTCAAGGCGGTCTTCACCAATACCGTGCCGGTCGATGCCTGTCGCGGCGCGGGTCGGCCCGAGGCGACGTTCCAGCTGGAGCGCGTAATCGACAAGGCGGCGCGCGAGATGGGGATCGACCCGGTCGAGATAAGGCGGCGGAACTTCATCACCGAGTTCCCCTATGCGACGCCCGTGGCGGTGGAATACGACACCGGCGATTACAACGCGACGCTGGACAAGCTTCTGGAGATCGCGGATGTCGCGGGCTTCGAGGCGCCGCTGGCGCAGAGCAAATCGCGCGGCAAGCTGCGTGGCCTCGGGATCAACTGCTACATCGAGGCCTGCGGCATCGCGCCCAGCCATCTGGTCGGCCAGCTTGGTGCCCGCGCGGGGCTTTACGAAAGCGCCACGGTGCGGGTGAACGCAACCGGCGGTCTGGTGGTGATGACCGGCAGCCATTCCCACGGGCAGGGGCACGAAACGTCCTTCGCCCGGGTGGTGGCAGACATGATCGGCATCCCCGACAACATGGTCGAGATCGTGCATGGCGACACGGCCAACACGCCGATGGGTATGGGCACCTATGGTTCGCGCTCTCTGGCCGTGGGGGGCAGCGCGATGGTCAAGGCGACGAACAAGATCATCGCCAAGGCAAGGAAGATCGCGGCCCATCTGATGGAGGTCAGTCCCGAGGATATCGAACCCAAGGACGGCAGGTTCACCGTGGCGGGCACCGACAAGTCGGTGGCCTGGGGGATGTGACGCTGGCGGCCTATGTGCCGCACAATTATCCCCTTGTTGAGATCGAACCTGGGCTGGAAGAGACCGCGTTCTACGATCCGAACAACTTCACCTACCCGGCAGGCGCCTATGCCTGCGAGGTCGAGCTCGACCCCGAGACCGGCCGCGTCACCATCGAACGCTTCGCCGCGGCCGACGATTTCGGCAATGTCGTCAACCCGATGATCGTCGATGGCCAAGTCCATGGCGGCATCGCGCAGGGGATCGGGCAGGCGCTGCTGGAAACCACGACCCATGACGAATACGGCCAGCTTCTGTCGGGATCTTACATGGATCACGCCATGCCGCGGGCCTCGGACGTGCCGTTCCATGCGGTCAACCATTCCTGCCAGACGCCCTGCACCCACAACCCGCTGGGGGTCAAGGGCTGCGGCGAGGCCGGTGCCATCGGCAGCCCGCCTGCCGTTGTGAACGCGGTGGTGGATGCGCTGCAACGGGCAGGGCACAGCCATATCACCCATATCGACATGCCGCTGACGCCTTTGCGCGTCTGGACGGCGATGCAGGGCTGAGGAGGATCACGCATGTATGCTTTCGAACTCGTGCGCCCGGCGACGCTGGACGAGGCGGTAAAGGCCCTGGGCGCCGAAGAGGCGCAGGCGCTGGGCGGGGGGCAGACGTTGATCCCCACGCTCAAGCAGCGGCTGGCGGCGCCTGCGAAACTGGTCTGCCTGGGCGGGCTTGCGGAACTAAAGGGGGTCTGTATCGCCGATGATGGCGCGGTCTGCGTGGGGGGCGCGACCCCGCATGCCGTGGTCGCGGCCGAGGCGGCGGCGCATTACCCGGCGCTGTCGGCGCTTGCGGGCAATATCGGCGATCCGGCGGCGCGCAATCGCGGCACCATCGGCGGGTCGCTGGCCAATAACGACCCCTCGGCCTGCTATCCGGCCGCGGCGCTGGGCTCTGGCGCGACGATCCGCACCGTCAACCGCGACATCGCGGCGGACGATTTCTTACCGGGCGTGTTCACCACCGCCCTCGGGGATGGCGAGATCATCACCGAGGTCCGTTTCCCGGTGCCCGAACGCGCGGCCTATCAGAAGTTCGAGCAACCTGCCTCACGCTTTGCGCTGGTGGGGGTGTTCGTGGCGAAATACGCCGACGGCGTGCGTGTCGCGGTGACCGGCGCCTCGGAAGGGGGTGTGTCCCGCTGGGCCGAGGCCGAGGCGGCGCTTTCCGGCGCTTTCAGCGCGGGCGCCATCGCGGGGCTGTCGCTGGACGCCGACATGATGATCGGCGACCTGCACGGTTCGCCTGAATATCGTGCGCATCTGGTCAAGGTGCTGACCGGCCGGGCCGTCACCGCCGCGGGCTGAGCAGCGCGACGCGCAATCAAATCGAGCCTCCGCCGGTTGGACCGGCGGGGCCGTTCTTGCCCCTGGAGCGTAGCAGGGCGTCATGGCTTGCCAGCGCAAGGAACATTGGACGCGCCGACGCAGCCAACGCCCCGCGGAGCGGTTGTCAGGCCGCGCGCAGCGATCCGAGGAAGATTCGCACCCGTTCCGACAACGTCACCGTTTCGCCCGAGACGGTGGCCACGGCGTCCTTCAGTGTGCCGGAGGTGGTGCTGGTACGCTCGACCCGCGTCGAGACGTCTTGGATCATGCCTGCCATTTCGTTGCTGCTGGCCGCGGTCGATTCGGCATGCGAGGCGATGTGTTGCGCCGCCTGTTTCTGTTCGTCCGCCGCGGTCCGGATGCTTTCCGTAAAGCCCTTCACCCGCCGGACGCTTTCGCTGATCTCCGACATCCGTGCCGCCATCGTGCCGCTTTCGGTCTGGATCCGGTCGATGCGGTCGGTGATCGAAGTGGTCGCCTCGCTGATGCGCTGGGCAAGCGCCTTGACCTCGAAGGCGACGACGGCGAAGCCCTTGCCCGCGTCGCCAGCGCGGGCGGCCTCGACGGTGGCATTGACGGCCAGCAGGTTGGTCTGGCGTGCGATCGAGGAAATCAGGCTGACCACCTCGCCGATTTCCTCGACCGCGGTCTGAAGCGCAACCACCTGATCCGTCGACGCCTCGGCCTCGGCGGCAGCGTTGACAGAGGCCGAGGCGGCCGCGACGACATCCTGAGTGATCGAGGAGATCGAGGCTGACAACTGTTCGATCGCGGCGGCGACGGACTGGGTGCTGGTCACGATCTGGCCCGCATTGGCCGAAACCGACCCCGCCCCCTGCCGGGCGCCCATGATTTCCGTATCGAGGCCGTTGGCAGCGCTGTGCAACTGGCTCATCGACGCGTGCAGCACATCGACGACCCGACCGACCTCTGCCTCGAAGCTTTCGCCGAGGGCATGGATCCGGCCTTCGAAGGCTTCGGTCTGGGCGTCCTGGAAGCCGGTGATCGCCAGCTCGATGTCGAGCAGGAGTGCGCGGCTGAGCGCGTCCACCAGATCATTGGTCCTGCTCTGGCCCAGGAAGGGCAGGATGCTGCGGGTTTCTGCGGCCAGCATCTTTTGCAGCCGCGCCGAAACACGCGCGTAAGAGGCGACGTAATGACGGAACGGCAGGCCGATTCGGAAGTGAACCCGGCCAATCGTGTCAACGGCCTTGAAATAGTCCTGTGTGAAATCGTTGGTGAACAGCCTGATCCAATGCTCCTTCTGCTTGGTCTTGGCATGAAGGCGAAGCCCCGGCTTCTTGAAGAAGGCGGACCATTCGGGCGCGTTGTCGACATCGGTGTAGAAATCGTCGAGCATCTCGTCGAGATGCGGGATGATGATCTTGCCGGCGTCCTTGAGCGAGTCCCGGGTCGTACGGTCAAGGCCGTAGGCCCATAGGCGGGTGGGTTCACGTTTCTGCATGATGGGGCCGGCCCTTTTTTGGGAGGATTGGCAGCTTTCTTCTCCCAACAAAGCAGCAAGATGTTGACCGCGCGTTACCGTCACAGAGGCGAATTGAAGGCATTGCCCCGATATTTGGCGGGAGCGTTACCCAAAGAGAAAGGGCCGTCCCCGTGGACGGCCCCCTGCAGATCCGGCCATGGCCAGGGCGGCTACTTCAGCGGCCCGATCATCATCACCATCTGACGCCCTTCCATCTTGGGCATGTTCTCGACCTTGCCAAGTTCCTTGACGTCCTCGGCCACCCGTTCCAGCAATTCGCGCCCGAGATTCTGGTGCGCCATCTCGCGACCGCGGAAACGCAGCGTCACCTTCACCTTGTCGCCATTCTCGAGGAAGCGCATGACGCTGCGCATCTTGACCTCGTAGTCATGGGTGTCGGTGTTCGGGCGGAACTTGACCTCCTTGATCTCGATGATCTTCTGCTTCTTGCGAGCCTCGGACTCGCGCTTCTGGCTTTCATACTTGAACTTGCCGAAATCCATGATCTTGCAGACCGGAGGCGTGGCGGTCGGCGAAATTTCGACGAGATCAAGCCCCGCTTCCTCGGCCAAGGCCATTCCCCGTTCGGGGGTCACGACACCGATGTTCTCGCCTTCCGCGCCGATGAGGCGGATCTCGGGGGCACGAAT
>NZ_DSDD01000296.1:0-9882 GCF_011048875.1 Rhodovulum sp. | reverse complement strand
GGGCGGGGTGGGTGCTGGGGGTCGCGTCGCTGCTGGGGCTTCTGTCGTTGGCGGGCATGGCCGACATAAGGCTGCGCGGCGCGGGCAGCGATTCGTTGCGGATCGACGTGCTGGCCGACCGGCTCGACGCCCGGCTGGAGGCGCTGGGCGCGAGGGACCCGCTGGTGTTGTCGAATTACTACTACGCAGGCAACCTGCGCTTTCACCGGCCCGGCTGGCACTATGTCACCGGTGCCCGCCCGGACGAACTGGCCGCCCATGATGGGCCGATCCTGGTCGTGCTGCCCCGGCAGGCCAAGACGCTGGAGGATGTCGCGGGTCTGGCCGTGATCGCGGGGCGCTACCGGATCGTCGAGGCGGGAACTTTCGATATCCCCTACCGCTTCGCGGACGACGAGCGCCGGAGCGTCGCCTATGCACTGCTCGAGGCCGGGCCGCCGCGCTAGGAGGCCTCGGTGCGGCCCGTCGCGTTGTGGATCCGGGCCGGTCAGAGTATCCCGTATCCGGGGCGCCGGCTATCGGGGCCGGCCGCAATCGAGGAGACAAGACCGTGCTGCCGCTTCTCGGGATCTATCTCTGTGTCTCGCTCGTCCTGCCGTTCGGCGCGGCTGAACCGGAACGGCGGGCCATCGTCGCGCGCCGGCTCGGTCCGAACGGTCGAGCGGTCCTGATCGCGCTGTTCGCCTCGGCCATCGCTTCGCTGGGCGTCACGGTGGCCGCAGGCCTTATCGGCAACTGGGTCGACATGCTGCACGTCCTGGGCGGCGCGATCCTCTATCACGCGATCATGGGCGTGTCGCTGGTGCACGGCCTGCAGAAGGTTTCGGCAGGGGTCGCCACCGGCGCGATGTCCTGAGCCGCGCGGACGGTGCTGCGGCCCGAGGTCGCTTTCGCACCCCATCAAGTCGGATGAACCTCGCCCCGGGCCGGGGATTTTGCGTAACTGGGCGCGAAACGGACGCTCAACGCTGAGTCGCGGCCCATGAAGACCCATGTCAAAGCCCTTGTCGTCGGCGGCGGTGCCGTCGGCGCCTCGATCGCCTGTCACCTGGCGAAGCGCGGGTGGGACACGCTGCTGCTCGAGCGCGACGAGCTGACCTCGGGCAGCACATGGCATGCGGCGGGCCTTCTGCCCCATTTCAACATGTCCTACGCCACGACCCATATCCACGACTATTCGATCCGGTTCTACAAGGGGCTCGAGGCCGAGACGGGCCTGAACCCCGGCTTCTTCGTGCTGGGCAACCTGCGCATGGCCCAAAGCCGCGCGCGCATGGACGAATACATGCCTTACGCCACCACGGCCGAGACCTGCGGCGTGCCCTTTGAATGGCTGAGCCCCGATCAGATCAAGGAACGCTGGCCGCTGGTGCGCACCGACGATCTGGTGGGGGCGCTGTTCCATCCGACCGATGGCTACATCAACCCCGCCGATGTCACGCAGGCCATGGCCAAGGGCGCGCGTCAACTGGGCGCCACCATCGAACGCAAGTGGCAGGTGGATGGCTATGACTGGACCGGGTCGGAATGGCGGGTCACCGTCACGCGGATGGCCGAGAAGGGCGGCAACCTGGTGGCGACCGACGAACAGGCGGTCATCACGGCCGAGCATGTCGTCACCGCGACCGGCAACCACGCCCAGCGCACCGCGCGGCTGCTGGGCATCAAGATCCCGGCGATCCCGGTCGAGCACCAGTATATCGTGACCGAGCCCGACCCTGCGCTGGTCGAGTGGCGCAATGCGGGCAACCCCCAGCACCCGGTCCTGCGCGATGCGGATGCCAAGTGGTATGTGCGCGAGGAACGCGGCGGCTGGATCCTCGGCCCCTATGAACGGGGCGCGCCCGCGCAGTTCGAATATGGCTGCCCCGACAGCTTCCGCGCCGATCTGTTCCCGCTCGATCTGGAGCGGATCGAGGCCGAATACATGTCGATGATCCACCGTATCCCGTCCTCGGAACAGGTGGGGCTCAAGGACGATTTCAACGGCCCGATCTGCTTCACGCCGGACGGCAACCCGCTGCTGGGTCCCGCGCCGGGGCTGCGCAACATGTGGCTGGCCGAGGGGTTCAGCTTCGGCATCACCGCTGCGGGCGGCGCGGGGCATTACCTTGTGCAGTTGATGGCGGAGGGCGAGGCCGAGATCGACATGGGCGCGCTCGACCCTCGCCGTTTCGGCGACTGGATGACGACCGAATACGCTGCCCGCAAGAACGAGGAGGCGTATGAACATGTCTTCATCCTGCACCATCCCGACGAGGAACGCCCCGCCTGTCGCCCGCTGCGCACCTCGCCCGCCTATGACCGGCAGAAACGCCTTGGCGCGCAGTTCGGGCAGGTCAACGGCTGGGAGCGGCCGAACTATTACGGCCCCGAGGACGCGCCCGACAGTTTCGACCACGACGCGCGCAGCTTCCGCCGGGGCGGCTGGTGGCACTACGCCGAAGCCGAGGCCCGCGCGATCCGCGAACGCGCCGGGCTGATCGACGCCACCGCCTTTACCGAGCATCTGGTGCGCGGCCCCGGCGCGACCGCCTTCCTCGACTGGTTCACCTGCAATGCCCTGCCAAGGGTGGGCCGGGTCAATCTGACCTACGCGCTGAGTTCGGCGGGGACGGTGCGGCCGCCGACAGCCCGCAGATCGGCCTGTCTTGCGGCGTCGAAGCGCGCGGTCTCGCGCGGGTCCAGTACGCCGTTTCCGTCCAGGTCGAACCGGGCGGACACCGCGGGCGGGTTCCGCATGATCTCGGCCAGCGTCACGACGCCATCGCCGTTTGCGTCCCACCCGGCGACAAAGCGGCCTTCAAGGCTGTAATGACCGGCCGCCCCTGCCGCCCCGGCGACCAGCGCGAAAAGCAGGGCGGTCGGGACAAGGCGGGGCATGGGTATGGTTCCCTTCGAGCTGCGGACAGCGAAAGGGTATGCCCAACCCGCGGTTCAGGCAACAGCGACGGTGCAGCCTCCCGGCCGGGCCAGCCGGGCGGCCGACAGGCGGCCTATTCGGCCGCCTGTGCCTTCCCCTCGATCAACTGGTCATAGCATTCCATGGCTGCGGCCGCATACATCATCGCCGGCCCACCGCCCATCTGGATCGCCATGGCCAGCACGTCGCCGATTTCTTCGCGGGTGGTGCCGACGCGCACCAGCGCCTCCATGTGCAGCACGATGCAGGCCTCGCAGTGCAGGGTGATCGCCATGCCCATCGCGATCAGCTCCTTGGTCTTGAAGTCGAGCGTGCCGCCCTCCTTCACCGCCTTGCCAAGCCCGCTGAAAGCCTTGGCCTGTTCGGGGATCGCCTTGTTCAGGCGCCGCAGCTGATCCTTGGTCGTGTAGCGTTTCGCAGTCCAGTCCATGCCGGTCTCCTTGGGTTCAGAAATCATCTCCCCCACACCAGTTTTCCCGCGGCCCCGCCTTGACCCGGGTCAAACCGCGGGGGGCCTTGCGGCGATCAGGGTCAGGTTGTTCGCAGGCATCTCGACGGGCGCTTCGACCTCCAGATCCGTCGCCCCCATCCAGCCCCGAACCTCGGCGACCGACTTGTAGCCGATGGCCGGATCCTGCGCGACGAGGCTGGCGTGAAAGGCCGCATCCCCCGCGCCGGCGAACCCGTCGTCGCGGCGGAACGGGCCATAGATCATCAGCACACCCCCCGGCGCCAGCGCGGCGCCCGCCTCGCGCACCAGCGTCTCGGCCTCGGCATGGCCTATCAGATGCAGGATGTTGCTGGCAAAGATCAGGTCCTGCCCCGCCTGCCCCGCCCCCCAGCCCGGCGCACAGGCCGCCAGCGCGATGGCGGGCCGGATGTTCGCCAGCCCCGCATGGGCGGCCCGGGCGTCGATGCTGGCCCGCCGCGCGGGGGCGATTTCCGTGGGCTGCCAGTCCAGCCCGGGCAGCGCAGCCGCGATCCGCGCCGCATGCTCGCCCGTGCCGGAGGCGATCTCCAGCGCCCGGCCCGCCTGCGGCCCCCGCGCGGCGATCACCGCGCAGATCGCCTCGGCATTGCGCGCGGCGCACGGCGCGTGCATCCGCCCACCCGTGGCGGGCCGCGCCATCGAGGGGCTGTCGGGCAGGTCCAACCGCCGGCTCATCGTGCGAACCGCCCGGGGCTGAAGGCGGCGGCAAGCTCCGCCCCGATCCCGGGCGCTTGCCCGGCCACAAGATCGGCCGCCAGGCGGCTGGCCGCGGGCGCGGTCTGGAACCCGACCCCGCCCTGACCGGCCTGCCAGAAAAACGCGGACTCGGCCGGATCGAAGCCGGTCACCAATAGCCTGTCGGGCGCAAAGGTTCGCAGCCCGGCCCAGTTCGTCTCGACCCGGGTGACCGGCTCGGTCACCATCTTCTCGTAGCGCGCCAGACCTTCGGCCGGCACCATGTCATCGGTAAAGGCGTCATGGGGCGCCATCGGATCCTCTTCGGCAGGCGAGACCAGCAGCTTTCCGGCATCGGGCTTGCAATACCACCGCTCGCCCGCGCCCACCACCATCGGCCAGCCGCGCAGATCATGGCCCCCCGGTGCAGGCAGCCGCGCCATCGACCGGCGCATTGGAGTGAACCCCAGGGGCGCCACCCCCGCCATCCGCGCCACCGCGTCCACCCAGGGGCCCGCAGCATTGACCAGAATGCGCCCCTCGACCGGCCCCTTGGCGGTCTCGACGCGCCAGCCCGTCGCAACCCGCGCAATCGCCGTAACCCGCGCCCCGGTGGTGACCGTGCCGCCATTGCCCCGGATCTCGCGGGCCTGAGCCTGGATCAGCCGGTCGGTGTCCAGATCCCAGGCCTCGGCGTTGAACCCGGCAAAGGCCACGGTCTCGGGGTTCAGCACCGGCATGCGCGCCCGCGCCTCCTCCGGCGAAAGGCGCTCCAGCGCCATATGCGCAAGATCGCGCTCGAATGCCACGGCATCCTCGGCGCGGCCGACAACCATCAGGCCGCGCCCGGACAGGCCGCCCATTGCGGCATGCTCGGCATGGCTCGCCCGGTTCAGCGCCACGATGGGCGGCGCGCCCAGGCACATGTCGAACAGCGCCGCCGACCGCCCCGAGGCGTGATAACCCAGCCCCGACTCGGCCTCGACCAGCGCCACGCGCCCCAGTTCGGACAGCCGCGCCCCGACCGACACCCCGGCGATCCCGCCGCCTATCACGATGAAATCCGTGTCCATGCCCCCGACATAACGCAAGCACGCGGCAAAGCCAAAGCCCCGCCGCGCGCCTTCTTCTGGCCCGAAATATCCCGGGGGAGCCGCCGCGCCAGCGGCGGCGGGGGCAGCGCCCCCGACCCGGCCCGCCCTATTGCGGAACCGCGCCCGTCAGCCCCTCGACATAGAAGTTCATGCCCAGAAGCGTGCCATCATCCGCCACCTCGCCCTCGGCCAGCCAGGGCGTGCCGTCCTGCCGGTTCAGCGGGCCGGTAAAGGGATGGTACTCTCCGCTCGCCATCGCCGCGATCAGCGCCTCGGCCTCGGCCCTGACCTCGGCGGGCACCGCCTCCGTGATCTCGCCGATCCCGACCATACCCGGGGCGATGCCGTCCCAGGTGTCCACGCTTTCCCAGGTGCCGTCGATCACCGCCTTCACCCGCTTGATGTAATAGGGTGCCCAATTGTCGATGATCGAGGAGATTCGCGGCTTCGGCGCGTATTCGATCATGTCGGAGGCCTGCCCGAAGGTATAGACATTGCCCGCACGCCCGGCCGCGGCCTGTGGCGCGGTCGAGTCGGTGTGCTGCAGGATGACATCCGCCCCCTGTTCGATGAGGGCGGTTGCCGCGTCGGCCTCCTTGGCCGGGTCGAACCAGGTATAGGCCCAGATCACTTTGAACTGGACGTCCGGATTCACCTGTCTTGCATGGATGAAAGCCGAGTTGATGCCGCGGACGACCTCGGGGATCGGGTAGGAGGCGATATAGCCGATGATGTTCGATTCCGTCATGTGCCCGGCGATCAGCCCCTGCACCGCGCGACCTTCGTAGAAGCGGGCGGAATAGGTGCTGACATTGTCCGCGCGCTTGTAGCCGGTGGCATGCTCGAACTTCACATCGGGGAATTTCTGCGCGACGTTGATCACCGGATCCATGAAGCCGAACGAGGTGGCAAAGATCAGATCAGCGCCCGACAGCGCCATCTGCGTCATCACCCGTTCCGCATCGGCGCCTTCGGGCACGCTTTCCTGGTAGACCGTTTCCACCGCATCGCCGAAATGCGCCTCGACGGCCAGGCGCCCCTTGTCATGTTCATAGGTCCAGCCGCCATCGCCGATCGGGCCGACATAGACGAAGCCGACCTTGACCCGGTCCTGGGCCGCGGCGGCCCCGGCAAGGCCCAGCGCGAAGGCGGCAGAGGCAAGCAATGTTCTGCGGTTCATGGGTCTTTCTCTCCCGTAGTGGCGGGCGGCCATCGGCCCCCCGGTTGGCGGCGCCTCAACTCGAGGCGTGGAAAACCCGTCCCAGCGAGGCGGGCGCGTTCAGCGCCGCGCGGCCCCGGTCGGCCGAGATGATGACGAGCACGAGGATCGTTACCAGATAGGGCGAGGCCGACAAGAGCTCGACCGGAACGGCAAGCCCGGCAGCCTGAAGGTTCAGTTGCAGCACCGCGACGCCGCCGAAAAGATAGGCACCCAGCAGCACCCGCCCGACCCGCCAACTGGCGAAGACCACGATCGCCAGCGCGATCCAGCCCGCGCCCGCGGTCATGCCCTCGGTCCATTGCGGCACGCGCATCAGGCTGAGATAGGCGCCCCCCAGCCCCGCACAGGCGCCGCCAAAGGCGATGGCGGCCAGACGGATGCGCACGACCTTGTAGCCCAGCGCATGCGCGGCATCGTGGTTCTCGCCTACCGCACGCAGGATCAGCCCGGGGCGCGTGAAGCGCAGGAAGGCCCAGACCGCGACCACCAGCGCAAGGCTGAGATAGACGATCAGGTCATGCGAGAACAGGACACGGCCCAGCACCGGAATATCGGCCAGCGGACCCAGATCCGGTTTCGCCAGGGCGGGCGGCTTGACGCCGACATAGCCCTGCCCGATCAGCGCCGAGAATCCCAGCCCGAACAGCGTCAGCGCAAGCCCCGTCGCCACCTGGTTCGACATCAGCACCTGCGTGAGCATCCCGAAGACCAGCGACAGCGCCGCCCCTCCGGCCATCGCCGCCAGAAAGCCCAGCGCCGGGTTGCCGGTCTCGACCGCGATGGCAAAGCCGACAATCGCCCCGGTGATCATCATGCCCTCGACGCCCAGGTTCAGAACGCCGGATTTCTCGACAACCAGCTCGCCGATCGCGGCCAGAAGGATCGGCGTCGCCGCCACCATCAGCGAGGCCGCAAGCACCGCCGGATTGATCGCACCCAGATCCATCAGGCGATCCTCCGTCGGCTAAGGCGAATGCGGTAATGGGACAGGACATCGACCCCCAGAAGGAAGAACAGCAACATGCCCTGAAATGCCTGGATCGCGGCGGAGGGGATGCCGAGCATGAATTGTGCAAGCTCGCCGCCGATATAGGTCAGTGCCATCAGAAGCCCCGCCAGCAGTATCCCGACCGGGTGCAGCCGCCCCAGGAAGGCCACGATGATCGCGGTGAAGCCATAGCCCTGGTTGAAGCCGATATTGATCCGCCCGGCCGGTCCCGCCACCTCGAACATCCCCGCGAGCCCCGCAAGCGCCCCCGACAGGCCAAGGCAGATCACCACCAGCGCGTTCGGGTTGACGCCCGCAAAGCGCGCGGCGCGCGGGCTCTGGCCCGCCAGCCGGATCCGGAAGCCCAGGATATGCCGGGTCAGCAGCACATAGGCCGCGATCACCGCGATGAAGGCCGCGGCCACGCCCCAATGCATCCCGGTGCCCGCGATCAGTTCGGTATTGGCCGCGGCGGGGTAGTGCTGAAGGTTGCGGCTGCCCGGAAAACCGCCGCCCTCGGGATTCTTCATCAGCCCCAGTGCCATCGAGGCCAGCACCTGCTCGGCGACATAGACCAGCAGCAGCGAGACGAGGATCTCGTTGGTGCGGAACCGCGTCTTCAGGATCGCCGGAATCATCGCCCAGGCCCAGCCGCCCAGCGCCCCGGCCAGCACCATCAGCGGGAACAGGAACCACGCATCCAGCGGGTAAAGCGCCAGCGCCACGCCCGCGCCCGCAAGCGCGCCCATGATGTATTGCCCCTCGGCGCCGATATTCCAGATACCCGCACGAAACCCCAGCGAGAGCCCCGTGGCGATCAGGATCAACGGCCCCGCCTTGACCAGCAATTGCGGGCGCGAATAGCTGGCGAACTGCTCGTTAAACAACGGATCCCAGAAGATCGTGCGGATCGCCACGACCGGATCCTTGCCCAGAAGGGCGAACATCAACCCTCCCGCCACCATGGTCAGCGCCACGGCCAGCAGCGGCGTTGCCACCGTCCAGGCCCGCGACGGCTGGGGGCGTTTTTCAAGGCGGATCATGGCTGCGCCTCACTCGGCCACATGAGCCACCTCCATGTCATGGGCGCCACCCAGCATCAGCCCGATTTCCTCCAGCGTCATCCCCTGCGCCGGGCGGGGCGGCGACAGGCGGCCCTCGTTCAGCGCGGCGAAGCGGTCCGAGATCTCCATCAGCTCGTCCAGATCCTGGCTGATGACGATCACCGCTGTCCCCGATGCGGCCAGATCCAGCAGCGCCTGCCGGATCGCCGCGGCGGCGGACGCATCCACGCCCCAGGTCGGCTGGTTCACGACCAGCACCTCGGGACGCTGCAAGACCTCGCGCCCGATCACGAATTTCTGCAGGTTGCCGCCCGACAGCGAGCGCGCGGCATTGCCGGGTCCGGGGGTGCGCACGTCGAAGGCCGCGATGACCCTCTCGGCGAAGGCCTTCGCGGCGGGCCATTTCAGAAACCCCCGCGCCGCCAGACCCTCGCGGATCGCGGCCGTCAGCATGGCGTTCTCGGTCAGGCTCATGTCGGGGGCGGCGGCATGGCCCAGCCGTTCCTCGGGCGCGGCCAGCACGGCGACGCGGCGCCGGGGGCCGGGGCCGAGCGCGCCGATCGGCTGGCCCCGGAGCCGGACCGCACCGGGGGCGACGGCGGCCTCGCCCGACAGCGCGTCCAGCAATTCGTCCTGGCCGTTGCCCGCCACACCGCCGATGCCGAGGATCTCGCCCGCCCGGACGGAAAACGAGATGTCACGCAAGGACGTGCCGAAGGGGTTTGCCGATGGCAGGGACAGCCCCGATACCTCCAGCACGACGCCGCCCGGATTGCCGCCCGCCCGCGACGGGGCGGTCAGTTTCGCCCCCACCATCATCTCGGCCAGCTCTGCGGCGGTCTTCTCGCGCGGGTTGCAGCTTTCGACGACGCGGCCGCGGCGCAGGATCGTCGCCCGGTCGCAAAGCGAGCGGATTTCCTCGAGCTTGTGCGAGATATAGAGGATCGCGGTGCCCTCGGCGGCCAGTTTCCGCAGCGTGGCGAACAGGATCGCGACCTCCTGCGGGGTCAGCACGCTGGTCGGTTCGTCCATGATCAGCAGGCGCGGATCCTGCAACAGGCAGCGGATGATCTCGACCCGCTGGCGTTCGCCCGCGGACAGGCCGCCCACCAGCCGGTCGGGTGTCAGTGGCAGGCCATAGGTTTCGCTGACCTCGCGGATGCGGGCGGCGAGCCGACGCATCGGCGGCGGGGTCTCCATCCCCAGCGCGATGTTCTCGGCGACGCTTAGCGCGTCGAACAGGCTGAAATGCTGGAACACCATCGCCACGCCCGAGGCGCGCGCGGCGCCGGGACCGGCAGGGGCATAGGGCTGGCCGCGCAGGGTCATGCGGCCGGCATCGGGCTGGGCGAGGCCATAGATCATCTTGACCAGCGTGGACTTGCCCGCGCCGTTCTCGCCCAGAAGCGCGTGAATCTCGCCCTCG
>NZ_DSDD01000434.1:0-9902 GCF_011048875.1 Rhodovulum sp. | reverse complement strand
CGCCGCCGGCGGCGGGGCCCATGTGACCGATTACGACTTCTCGTTCGAGGGTCCCTTCGGCCGCTACGACCAGGCCCAGCTGCAACGCGGCCTGCAGATCTATACCGAGATCTGCTCGGCCTGCCACGGGCTGGAACTGGTGGCCTTCCGGACGCTGTCCGATCCGGGCGGTCCCAGCCTGAGCGACGAGGCGATGCGCGACTACGCGAGCGCCTTCGAGGTGTTCGACGAGGAGTTGGAAGACTGGCGGCCGGCCAAGCCGATCGACCACTTCCCCGAATCGATGGACCCCAACGCGCCGGATCTGAGCCTGATGGCCAAGGCGCGCGTCGGGTTCCACGGGCCGCATGGCACCGGGCTCAACCAGCTCTTCAAGGGCATGGGCGGCGCGGAATACATCGCGACCTACCTGCAATCCTTCACCGATGACGTGAAGGAAGAGGCGGGGTCGGTCTTCTACTACAACCATGTCTTCCCCGACAACTGGAGCGGCATGGCTCCGGCCCTCTATGGGGATGACGTCTTCTATGCCGACGGCACCGAAGCCACCATGCAGCAGGAGGCGAAGGACGTCGCGGCCTTCCTGATGTGGGTGGCAGAGCCGCATCTGATGGCGCGCAAGCAGGCGGGTTTCGTCTCGGTGATGTTCCTTACGGTGCTGACGGTTCTGCTCTACCTGGCGAACAAGCGTCTCTGGGCGCCCTACAAGCCCAGTAAACAGGTCTGATCCTGTCCGGATCGGAAGGAAAACGCGCCCCGAGGGGCGCGTTTTTCGTTACGCCTTGCCCCCTGGCGGAGGCCGGGGGGCCGTCTGCCCCCCGGACCCCCCGAGGATATTTCGGGCCAGAAGAAGGGAAGGCTCAGCCCAGATAGGCGCGCAGCGCCGCGGGCGGGTCGGCCAGGAGCGCCGCGGTGGGGCGCGGGGGATGCGCGATGCCGTCCGCGACCAGCATGGTCTCGTCCGCGATGGCGCGGGCATCGGCGGGGTCGTGGGTGACCAGCAGGACCGTCGCGCCGGTTTCACGGGCGAGATCCCTGACCAGCCCCAGCATCTCGGTCTTGAGCGCGGGGCCGAGTGCGGCGAAGGGTTCGTCGAGCAGCATCAGCGGGCGGCCGCGCAGCAGGATCCGCGCGAGCGCCACCCGGCCGCGCTGGCCGCCCGAGAGTTCGGCGGGTTTGCGCGCGCCCAGACCTTCCAGCCCGACGCGGGCCAGGGCCGCGTCGACCGCGCCGCGTTGATCGGCCGAGAGCCGCAGGTCGGGGCGCAGGCCAAGACCGACATTCTGCGCGGCGGTCAGGTGGGGAAAGAGGTTGTTGTCCTGAAACAGCATCGAGAGCGGCCGCGCGCCCGGGGCCAGCGGGCCGAGATCGGTACCGTTCCACAGCACCCGCCCCGATGTGGGCGGAAGGAACCCGGCGATCGCGTCGAGAAGCGTGGATTTTCCCGCACCCGATGGCCCCAGCAGCGCGACGATCCGGCCGGGTTCGACGGTGACATCCGCCGAGAGGCGGAACGCGCCCTGCCGGATTTCCAGCCGCTCAAGCCTGAGCATGGATGCGCCCTCCGCGGTCGAAGATCCAGAACAGTCCGAGGCTGAGCGCGAGCAGCAGAAGGGCCGCCCCCGCCGCCGCCTCCATCCGGTAGGCGGCCACGAGCCGGTAAAGCTGCAAGGGCAGGGTGGCCCGGTCGGGATCGGCGAACAGGGCGATGACGCCGAGATCGCCCATGGACAGCGCCGCCGCGAGGCCAAGCGTGAAGCCGATGGGTCGGCGCAGCCGGGGCAGCAGCACCAGCCGCAGCCGGGCGGTGCCGCGCAGGCCCAGGCTGTCGGCAAGCCGGCCAAAGGCAGCCTCGGCTTCGGCCACGGCGGGGGTCAGGGCGCGCAGGGCGAAGGGCAGGCTCATCGCCGCGTTGACCAGCGCGGTCAGCGGCAGGGCCAGCGCGACCGGATCGGCCAGCGGAAAGAGCAGGATGAACAGCCCCGTGCCCATCACCAGCGGCGAAGCGGCAATCGTCATCAGCCCGGCTGCCTGCAATGCTGCCCCCGGCGCCCCGCCCAGCCGCACCGCCGCCAGCGCCATCGGCAGGGCCAGAATCAGCGTCAGCGCCGCCGAGCCCAGCGCCACCGCCAGCGAGCGCCCTGCGGCCTGCCAGACGGAGGGGGGCAGATCGAGGATGCCGGTCAGCCCGCGCGCCACGATCATTCCCAGCGGCACCAGCAGGAACAGCGCGGCTAGCCCGATCCACAGTCCGTCCAGCAGCCGCAGCCCCGTTCCCCCGGCATCCCGGCGCGTCAGCGGCCGGTCGAGCCCCGCGCCGAACCCGCCCGGCACCGTCACCGCGAAGGCCAGCGCGGCCGCACCTGCGCAAAGCGCGACCTGGATCAGCGACAGCAGGGCGGCGCGGCCCAGGTCGAATTCGAACCGGAACGCCTGGTAGATCGCCAATTCCACCGTCGTCGCCCGCGGCCCGCCGCCCAGCGTCAGGGCCACGGCGAAACTGGTCATGCAGATCAGGAAGATCACGAGGAAGGCGCCGGGCAGCACGCTGCGCAGCATCGGCCATTCCAGCAGCCGGGCCATATCGCGCGCGGAAAAGCCAAGCGAGGCTGCCAGCCGGAACCGTTCCGCCGGGATCGCAAGCCAGCCTTGCAGGATCAGCCGCGTGGCCAGCGGGAGGTTGAAGAACACATGCGCCAGCACCACGCCGCCCAGCCCGTAGATGTCGATGGGGCCAAGGCCCAGCGGCGCCAGTGCCTGCGAGATCAGCCCGCTGCGCCCGAACACCGCCAGAAGCCCGATGACCGCGACGATCACCGGCAGGATGAAGGGCGCGCCGAGCAGGGCGATCAGCAGCGCGCGGCCCGGGAATTGCCGCCGGGCCAGCGCGCGCGCCACCGGCACCGCAAGCGCCACGCTCAGGGCCGCCGACAGCAGCGCCTGGGTCAGCGTGAAGCGCAGCGCCGCCCAGTCGGCGGGGCCGAGCGTCGCGGCGCCCTCGGCCCGCCAGGCGACCGCGGCCAGCGTGCCGAGGCTCAGCCCCAGCATCGCGCCCGCCGCGGCCAGCCCCGCGGGCAGCGCGAGTCCTAGCGGCTGAGCGCGTCGCGCCATTCGGCCAGGGCCGTATCGCGGACCGCCGCGGCCTTTTCCGCGGAAAGCAGAAGCGAGGTTTCGGGGCGGAACAGGGTCTGAAAGCCTTCGGGCAGCCCGGCCGCGGGCGTTACCGCCGGATACATCCAGTTGGTCGTCGCGATCACCGACTGGAAGGCATCCGACAGCATGAAGCGCAGGAAATCCTGCGCCAGTTCCGGCTGGTCCGAGGAGGCGACGCGGCCTGCGACCTCGACCTGAAGGTAATGGCCTTCGGCAAAGGGCGCGGCGGCCTTGCTGTCGTCGTCCTCGGCGATCAGGTGATAGGCGGGCGAGGTGGTATAGCTGAGCACCATGTCGGCCTCGCCGTCCAGGAACATCCCGTAGCTTTCCGACCAGCCCTTGGTCACGGTCAGGATGCGCGGGGCAAGCCCGGTCCAGATCTGGGGCGCGCGGTCGCCATGGGCGGCCTTGACCCACATCAGCAGGCCGAGGCCGGGGGTGGAACTGCGCGGATCCTGGATGACGATCTTGAGATCCTCGGCGGCGATCAGCGCCTCGAAACTGTCGGGCGGTTCGGGCAGGCGGGTCTTGTCGTAGACGAAGGCGAAATGGCCCCAGTCATAGGGCAGGAAGGTCGCGTCGGTCCATTCGACGGGCAGATCCAGCGCGGGCGGCGCGATCCCGTGCGGCGCGAACAGGCCGGTTTCGGCGGCCGCCGCGATCAGGTTCGTGTCGAGCCCCAGCACCACGTCGGCCGGGCTGCGCGCGCCCTCCAGCCGCAGCCGTGCAAGCAGCGCCGCACCATCGCCCGCCGCGACAAAGCGAAGGTCGCAGCCGCAGATGGCCTCGAACGCGGTTTTGATCTGCGGACCGGGCCCCCAGTCCGAGATGAAGCTGTCATAGGTATAGACGGTCAGCACGGGGGTCTCGGCCACGGCGGTCGTGGCGCACAGAATCCCCGCGGCGATGAGCGGCAGTCGCATGGTCATCCTCCGTTTGCGGGGCGGTCGGGCAAGGGTGGAGGTTGTCCAGTCACCTTCCCTCCGCCGGTTCTAACCGGGTCAGGTTCGACGGGTTTGCGGGTCTTTCCGTATCTCAGCCCCATGACGGGGCACCCCGAGGTGAACCCGACGCTAGCGCGCCGTGGGCCGGCCCGCAAGGCAAAGCTCTTGAGGGGGCGGCGCCCGACCGCTATGCCGGACGCGCCACAAGGAGAGCCCGCATGAGCCTGAACAGTTTCGGCCACCTGTTCCGCGTCACCACCTGGGGCGAAAGCCACGGGCCCGCGCTGGGAGCGACCGTCGATGGCTGCCCGCCGGGCGTGGCGCTGGACGAGGGGATGCTACAGCACTGGCTGGACCGGCGCAGGCCGGGGCAGAACCGGTTCACGACCCAGCGCCAGGAACCCGATGCGGTGGAAATCCTGTCGGGCATGTTCGAGGGGCGGACCACCGGCACGCCGATCCAGCTGATGATCCGCAACACCGACCAGCGGTCGAAGGATTACGGCGACATCGCCCAGGCGTTCCGACCGGGACACGCGGATATCACCTATTGGCAGAAATACGGCATCCGCGATCCGCGTGGCGGGGGGCGGTCCTCGGCGCGCGAAACCGCGGCGCGGGTGGCCGCGGGCGGCGTGGCGCGCGCGGTGCTGGGGGTGCTGGCGCCCGGGATCCGGATCACCGGCTACATGGTGCAGATGGGGCCGCATCTGATCGACCGCGAACGATTCGACTGGGCGGAGATCGAGGCGAATCCGTTCTGGTGCCCCGATGCCCGGACGGCCGAGGACTGGGCCACCTATCTGGACGAGATGCGCAAGTCGGGCAATTCCGTCGGTGCGGTGGTCGAGGTGGTGGCGCAGGGCGTGCCCGCCGGTCTGGGCGCGCCGGTCTATGGCAAGCTCGACAGCGATCTGGCCGCCGCGATGATGAGCATCAATGCCGTCAAGGGCGTCGAGATCGGCGCGGGCATGGCCGCGGCCGCGCTGACCGGCGTCGAGAATGCCGACGAGATCACGCCGGGCGCGGATGGCCAGCCGGTCTATGCGTCGAACCATGCAGGCGGGATCCTGGGGGGCATCTCGACCGGGCAGGACGTGGTGGTGCGCTTTGCCGTCAAGCCGACCTCGTCGATCCTGACGCCGCGGCGCACGATCACCCGGGCGGGCGAGGAAACCCAGATCGTCACCAAGGGCCGCCATGATCCTTGTGTCGGCATCCGCGCCGTGCCGGTGGGCGAGGCGATGATGGCCTGCGTGATCCTGGATCACCTGCTGCTGGACCGGGGCCAGACCGGCGGGGTGCGTGGCCTTATCGGTTAGGCCTCGGCCTGCCGTATCGCCGCCCCGGAGGCGCCCAGAACCTCGATCACCCTGGCCTGGATATCGCGGGCGTTCAGGCGGGCGACCGCATACATGTCGGCCGGGTTGGCCTGGTCGATGAAGATGTCGGGCAGCATCATCGCGCGGAATTTCAGCCCGCGGTCGAACACGCCCCGTTCGGCGTAAAGCTGGGCGACATGGCTTCCGAAGCCGCCCAGCGCGCCTTCCTCGATGGTGATGACGGCCTCGTGCTCGCGCGCGAGGCGCAGGATCATGTCCTCGTCCAGCGGCTTGGCGAAGCGGGCATCCGCGATGGTGGGGCGGATGCCATGGGCGGAGAGCGCCTGCGCCGCCTCGCGCACCTCCTTCAGCCGCGCGCCGAAATTCAGCAGCGCCACGCGGCTGCCCTCGGCGATGATGCGGCCCTTGCCGATCTCCAGCGGTGTGCCCTTTTCGGGCAGCTCGACGCCCACCCCCTCGCCGCGGGGAAAGCGGAAGGAAATCGGGCCTTCGTCATGGGCCACGGCGGTGGTGACCATGTGGACAAGTTCGGCCTCGTCGGCGGCGGCCATCACCACGAAACCGGGCAGGTTCGCCAGAAACGCGGTGTCATAGGCGCCGGCATGGGTCGGCCCGTCGGCCCCCACAAGCCCCGCCCGGTCGATGGCGAAGCGCACGGGCAGCCGCTGGATTGCCACGTCATGCACGATCTGGTCATAGCCCCGTTGCAGGAAGGTCGAGTAGATCGCGCAGAAGGGTTTCTGCCCGCCCGCCGCCAGCCCCGCGCAGAACGTCACCGCGTGCTGTTCCGCGATACCCACGTCAAAGCACCTCTCGGGAAAGCGTTCGGCAAAGAGGTTCAGCCCGGTGCCGTCCGGCATCGCGGCAGTCACGGCGACGATCCTGCGATCGGCGCGCGCCTCGGCGATCAGGGCATTGGCGAAGACCTTGGTATAGCTGGGCGCGTTGGCAGGCGTCTTGACCTGTTCGCCGGTCGCCACGTCGAATTTCGAGACGCCATGCCCGCAATCGGGCGCGTTTTCCGCGGGGGCGTAGCCCTTGCCCTTTTTCGTGATGACATGGATCAGCATCGGCCCCGTGGCGCGCGCCTTGACCGTGCGCAGAATCGGCAGAAGCTGGTCCAGATCGTGGCCATCGACGGGGCCGACATAGGAAAACCCCAGTTCCTCGAACAGCGTGCCGCCGACGGTGACATGCTTGATCAGGTCCTTGGCGCGTTTCGCGCCTTCCTGGAACGGCGGGGGCAGGAAGCCGACCGCGCCCTTGGCCAGCGCCTTGAACTCCTGGAAGGGTGCGCCCGCGTAAAGCCGGTTGAGGTAGGTCGACATCGCGCCCACCGGGGGGGAGATGGACATCTCGTTGTCGTTCAGGATCACGAAGAGCCGCATCTTGAGGTAACCGGCATGGTTCAGCGCCTCGTAGGCCATCCCCGCCGACAGCGCCCCATCACCGATCACCGCGATGGCGTCGCCCACGCCTGCCTCGGGCGCGCTGGCCAGATCGCGCGACACCGCATAGCCCAGCGCGGCCGAGATCGAGGTCGAGGAATGGCCCGCCCCGAAGGCATCGTAGTCGCTTTCCTTCATCTTGCAGAAGCCCGACAGCCCGTCCTTCTGGCGCAGGGTGCGGATGCGGTCGCGCCGTCCGGTCAGGATCTTGTGCGGATAGCATTGGTGGCTGACATCCCAGATCAGCCGGTCGCGCGGCGTGTCGAACACCGCGTGGATCGCCACTGTCAGTTCCACAACGCCCAGCCCCGCGCCCAGATGCCCGCCGGTCTCGGACACTGCGGAAACGGTTTCCTGCCGCAATTCATCGGCCAGCTGGATCAGTTCGGCATCGGACAGGCCCTTGAGGTCGGTCGGGCTGGTGACGCGGTCGAGCAGCGGCGTATGGGGACGGTTGGTCAAGCGATCGGTCCTTTGGGGCGCGTAGGTCAGGTGTCGCGCGCAATAACGAAGCGGGCGGTTTCCCGCAAGACATCGGCCCTTGGGCCGAAGGGGTCCAGCGCGGCGCAGGCCTCGTCCACCAGATCGCGCGCCCTTGCCCGGGCGCCATCCAGTCCCAGCAGCGAGACGAAGGTCGCCTTGCCCGCATCGGCATCCTTCTGCACGCGCTTGCCGGTCTTTTCCACGTCGCCCTCGACATCGAGGATGTCGTCGGCGATCTGGAAAGCCAGTCCCAGCGCGGTCGCGTAGGATGACAAGGGCGCGACATCGGCACCGCCCAGCCGCGCGCCTGCCTCGGCCGACCAGCGGATCAGCGCGCCGGTCTTGTTGGCCTGCAACTCGGTGATCTCGGCCAGGTTCAGCGCCCGGCCTGCGGTTTCCGCCGCGATGTCCTGGGCCTGGCCCAGCACCATGCCGTCGATGCCCGCGGCCCGCGCCAGCGAGGCCACGAGGTCGATCCGCACGGACGGGGCGGGATGGCAGGCGGGATCGGCCAGCAGGCCGAAGGCCAGCGTCTGCAACGCATCGCCCACCAGCAGCGCGGTGCCCTCGTCCCATTTGATATGCACCGTGGCCAGGCCCCGGCGCAGGTCGTCGTCATCCATGCAGGGCATGTCGTCATGGACCAGCGAATAGGCATGGATCGCCTCGATGGCGGCGGCGGCATGCACGGCCTGACCGGCCGACACGCCGTAAAGCGTCGCCCCCTCGATCACCAGAAAGCCCCGCAGCCGCTTGCCGCCCGCCACCGCATAGCGCATCGCGTGCGTCACGGGCTGGTCGGCGGCATCGGCCAAGGCCCGCATCAGCCGCGCCTCGATCAGGGCGGCGGCGTCCTTCAGTTGCGACTGGAACATCACATCCCCTCGACCGGGGTGGTGCCGGTGGGATTGCCGTTGCCGTCCAGCGTGATCTGGGCGACCTTTTCCTCGGCTTCCTTCAGCTTCTTCTCGCAATGCCGTTTCAGCGTCGCGGCCTGTTCCGACAGCGTGATCGACTCTTCGAGCGGGACGTCGCCCCGTTCCAGCGCCGTGACCGCCGCCTCCAGCGCGGCCATCGCCTCCTCGAAACTCATCTCGGACACCGGCTTGTCGGTCATGCGCCCCGCTCCATCAGCCCCTTGACATGCGCCGCGACGGACGCGGCCAGCGCATCCAGATCATAGCCGCCCTCCAGTGTCGAGACCACCCGGCCGCCGCAATGGGCGTCGGCGATGTCGCAGAGCCGCTCGGTGATCCAGGCGAAATCCTCTGCCCCGAGGTCTAGCTGTGCCAGCGGATCGGCCCGGTGCGCGTCGAACCCCGCCGAGACGATCAGCAGATCGGGTGCAAACCCGTCCAGCCGGGGCAGGACCTGCCTTTCCACCTCGGCCCGGAACCGCGCGCCGTCGGAATGGGGCGGCAGGGGCACGTTCAGGATGTTGTCATGCGCGCCGCGTTTGTCGGGCGCGCCGGTGCCGGGGTAAAGCGGCATCTGATGGGTCGAGACGAACAGCGCGCGCGGTTCGTCCCACAGGATGTCCTGCGTGCCGTTGCCGTGATGCACGTCGAAATCCATGACCGCGACCCGCGCCAGCCCGTGATGGTCCAGCGCGTATTTCGCCGCGATCGCCGCATTGGACAGCAGGCAGAACCCCATCGCGCGCCGCGCCTCGGCATGGTGGCCGGGCGGGCGCATCGCGACGAAGGCCTTGCGGGCCTCGCCGCTCAGCACCATGTCCACCGCCCGCAGGCACCCGCCCAAGCCACGCAGCGCCGCCTGCCAGGACCCGGGCGACAGCCATGTGTCGGGGTCGATCGCCACCTCGCCCGAGACCGGCACCGCTGCCCTGAGCTTGTCGATATAGCCCTGCGGATGGCCGCGCAGCGCCTGCGATGCGTCGGCCGGCGGCGCGGCTTCGCGGATCAGGAAGGTGAATTCGGGCGCGGACAGTGCCTCGTTCACGGCCTCGATCCGGGCCACGCGTTCGGGATGGCCGGGCGGCGTGACATGGGTCAGGGCGTCGGGATGGGTGATCAGCGCGGTTGTCATGTCGCAAAGGCTAGGGGGCGGGGCGCGGCCCGGCAAGGCTCAATCGGGCGCCAGCATGTAGCCTTCGCCCCGCACCGTCTGCAGATAGCGCGGCTGGCGCGGGTCGGCCTCGATCTTGCGCCTGAGCCGGGTGATCTGGACATCGACGGCGCGTTCCTGGGCCTGGTCGCCGTCGCGGCCCAGTTCCTCGACCAGCCGGGTGCGGCTGACGGCCTCGCCGGGGCAGGCGGAAAAGATGCGCATCAATTGCGCCTCGGTCGCGGTCAGGCGCACCCGTTCGTCGCCCGTCCACAACTCGCCCCGGCCGACGTCATAGCGCACCAGCCCCAGATGCAGGACCTTGGGCAGATCGGCCGGGGTGCTGACCTGCGGCACCCGGCGCAGGATGGCATTGATCCTGAGCAGAAGTTCCCTGGGCTCGAAGGGCTTGGGCAGGTAATCGTCGGCGCCTGCCTCGAGTCCCGCGATCCGGTCCGAGGTTT
>NZ_DSDD01000394.1:0-9998 GCF_011048875.1 Rhodovulum sp. | reverse complement strand
GGGGAACCGCCATGCAGACCATTCTCGTCACGGGTGCGGGCAGCGGCATCGGCCGCGCCACCGCCCGGGCCTTTCTGGATGCGGGCTGGCGCGTCGCGCTGGCGGGCCGCCGCGAGGCGCCGCTGGTCGAGACCGCGCAGGGCAATGCGCAGGCGCTGGTCCTGCCGATGGACGTGACCGATGCCGCGGCGGTCGAGGCGGGTTTCGCCCGGATCGCGGCCGAGTGGGGGCGGCTCGACGTGCTGTTCAACAATGCGGGCATCGGCCTGCCCTCGGCGCCCATCGACGAGATCGCGGTAGATGACTGGCGGCTTCTGTCCGCGATCAATATCGACGGGATGTTCCTGTGCGCCCGCGCGGCCTTTGGCCTGATGCGACGGCAGGATCCGCAGGGCGGGCGGATCATCAACAATGGCTCAATCTCGGCGCATGTGCCGCGCTGGGGGTCGGCGCCCTATACGGTGTCGAAACATGCCGTCACGGGGCTGACCCGCGCGCTCAGCCTGGACGGGCGGCGGTTCGACATCGCCTGCGGGCAGATCGACATCGGCAATGCGCTGACCGAGATGGTCCAGCAGATGACCCGGGGCGTGCCGCAGGCCAATGGCGAGATCGCGGTCGAGCCGGTGATGGATGTGGCCCATGTCGCGGCCTCGGTGCTGCACATGGCCGAACTGCCCCTCTCGGCGAATGTCCAGTTCATGACGGTGATGGCCACCGCCATGCCCTTCATCGGCCGGGGCTGAGCGCCCCCGCATCACAGGAGAAGACCATGTCACCCAGGACCTTGCTGCTTGCAACCGCGCTGGCACTTACACCCGCCCTGCCGGCGTTGGCCGGGGATATCGAGGTGCAGGACCCCTATGCCCGGGCGTCCACCATGATGTCGAAATCGGGGGCGGCCTTCATGGTGCTGGTCAATACCGGCGCCGAGGAGGACCGGCTGGTCTCCGCCGCCTCGGACGTGGCCGAGCGGGTCGAGCTGCACACCCACGAGGCCGATGCCAATGGCGTGATGCGCATGGTCGAGGTCGAAGAGGGCTTTGCGATCCCCGCAGGCGGCAGCCACGCGTTGAAACGCGGTGCCGACCATGTGATGTTCCTGGGCCTGACCCGGCCGCTGGCGCAGGGCGACAGTGTCACCGTGACGCTGACCTTCGAGAAGGCGGGCGAGATGGTGGTCGAGATCCCGGTCGACATGACCCGCGATGCCATGGGCCGTCCGGTGGACGCGCCCGTGCAGGGCGGTGGCATGGGGCCTGGCGAGCCCATGCGGCCGGGGAACTGAAATCGCCGCCGGGGGGGCGCCCGGTGCGGGCCCGGCGCGGGCGTCAGGCGACCTTTTCCAGATGCCCCGCGGGCAGCACGCCCAGCGCGTGGCAGATGTCGCGCGTCAGGTGCGGCTTGTTCAGCGTGTAGAAATGGAAATCCTGCACGCCCCCCTCCATCAGTTCGGTGCACAGCTCGGTCGCCAGCGCCCTGCCCAGCAGATCCTCGCGCCCGTCGCGGATCGCCTTGTCGAACGCCTCGTCCACCCACGCGGGAATCCGCGCGCCGCAGCGTTCGGCAAAGCGGCGCACGCCGGCCCATTTCTCGATCGGCAGGATGCCGGGAATGATCTTCGTGCCGTCGATGCCCGCCGCGTCGCATTCCTCGCGGAAGCGCAAGAAGGTTTCGGCCTCGAAGAAGAACTGGGTGATCGCCGAATCCGCCCCCGCCTCGAACTTGCGCTTGAGCCATTGCACGTCATGGCCCACGCCCCGCGATTCGGGATGCGGCTCGGGATAGGCGCCCACGCGGATGGTAAAGGCCGCCCGCGCCGCCAGCGCCTCGATCAGTTCGCAGCTATCGGCGAAACCTTCGGGGTGGGGGGTGAACCTGCCCTGACCCTGCGGCGGGTCGCCGCGAAGCGCCACGATCTCGGTCACCCCGGCCCTGGCATAGGCGTCGGCGATCTCCAGCGTCTCGGCCCGGGTGGCATCGACACAGGTCAGGTGCGCGGCGACGTTCACGCCATAGCGGTTATGGATCGTCTCGACCGCCTCATGGGTCAGCTTGCGCGTGGTTCCGCCCGCGCCATAGGTCACCGACACGAATTGCGGCTTCAAGGGCGCCAGCGCCTGCACCGTCTCCCAGAGCTGGAAACTTGCCCCCAGCGATTTCGGCGGAAAGAACTCGAAGGACACACGGGGGGCGGACATGGCACTTGCTCCGGCTGGATTCGGCTTCGCACGCTTGTCGCACGCGGCGGGTTGTGAAACAAACTCATAGTTCTCAAGATCAATATGAGCGGCGCGATAATATGCACCTCGAACTTCGCCACCTGCGCACGATCAAGGCCATCCATGACGCGGGCGGTCTGGCCCGCGCAGCCGAGCGTCTGAACATCACCCAATCGGCGCTCAGCCATCAGGTCAAGGGGCTGGAAGAGCAGGTCGGGATGGAGCTTTTCGTGCGCCGCACCAAGCCCCTGCGGCTTTCGGCAGCGGGGCTGCGGCTGCTCAGGGCGGCCGAAAGGGTGCTGCCCGAGATCGCTGCGCTCCAGGCGGAATTCCAGGGCCTGCGATCGGGCCGGTCGGGGCGGCTGCATATCACGCTGGAATGCCATGCCTGCTATGACTGGCTGTTGCCGGTGCTGGAATCCTTCCGCAAGGCCTGGCCCGAGATCGATGTCGATATCCGCCCCGGCCTGTCCTTCGACGCGCTGCCCGCGCTGGCCCGCGAAGAGGTGGATCTGGTGATCTCCTCCGATCCCGAGGATCACGCCAACCTGACCTTCGCGCCGCTCTTCGACTACGAACCCGTCTTCGTCTGTGCCGCCACCCATCCGCTGGCCGCGAAACCCTTTGTCGAGGCCGAGGATTTCCGCGACCAGACCCTGATCACCTATCCGGTGGACCGCGCCCGGCTCGACATCTTCACCGGGCTGCTGAGACCCGCCCGGGTGGAACCGCTGGCAGTGCGGCCGGTGGAACTGACGGCGGTGATCCTGATGCTGGTGGCCTCGGGGCGTGGGGTGACGGTGCTGCCCGACTGGGTGATGCGCGACGCGCGCGGCCTGGCCGATCTGGCGATCCGCCGGGTGACTGAACCGGGCCTGACCAAACGCATCTATGCCGCCACCCGGACCGAGGACGCGGCGCGGCCCTATATCGCCCATTTCATCCGGCTCGCCCGCAGCGAACCGGTCAAGCTGCAACGCGCCAGCCCCTGAGCTTCTGTCCTTCTTCTGGCCGGAAATATCCCGGGGGGAGTCCGCAAGGACGGGGGGCAGCGCCCCCCTGCCCCGGTGGGGCGCTCAAACCCCGATCCGGATCGCCTCGGCCTCGGTGACGATCACATCCAGATGCTGGTCGGTCGGCTCGACAGGGACATGCGCCACCTCCTGCGCGGCATAGGCGAAGCCGACAGCCAGAACCGGCCCGTCGGCGCGCAGCCGCGCCAGCGTGCGGTCATAGAAGCCCCCGCCATAGCCCAGCCGCGCGCCGCTCCGGTCGAAGGCGAGCAGCGGCACGATCAGGAGCTCGGGGCGCATCTCCTGCCCCTCGACCGGCACCGCCGCGCCGAAGGGACCGGGACGCATCGGGCAGCCCGGCGTCCAGCGGTGAAAGACCAGCGCCGCGCCTCCGGCCACGATCACCGGCACGCCCACCGGCCCAAGCGCGGCCAGCGCCGCCATCGCGGGCAGGGGGTCGATCTCGTCGCGCATCGGCACGTAGCCGGAGGCAGGGCGGCCCAGTTCCGGGGCCAGAACGCTCAGCAGGCGTGCCACCGCCATCGCGCCGCGCGCCGCATCATGCGCCGCCGCCCGCCGCGCCAGCGCCTCGGCGCGCAGCGCCGCCTTCCGGTCCTTCACAAGAGCACCATCGTCGCAATGCCCAGGAACACGAAGAAGCCCACGATGTCGGTGATCGTCGTCACGAAGGGGCCCGACGCGACGGCCGGATCGACCCCCGTCCGTTCCAGCGCGATCGGGATCAGCACGCCGCCCACCGCCGCCCCGATCAGCGTCAGCAGAAGCGCCACCGCGATCACCGCGCCGATCATCGGCTCGCCGAACCACAGCGCCACCACCGCCCCCATCATCGCGCCGAAGGCCAGGCCGTTCAGCAGCCCCACCAGCGCCTCGCGCCGCACCACGCGCCAGGTGTTCGACGAGGTCAGATCGCGCGTGGCCAGCGCGCGCACCGCGACCGCCAGGGATTGCGTGCCCGCATTGCCGCCCATCGAGGCCACGATCGGCATCAGCACCGCCAGCAGCACGATCTGCTGGATCGTCGCCTGGAACTGCGCGATCACCGAGGCCGCGACATTGGCGGTGACCAGGTTGATCATCAGCCAGGGGAAACGGCCCCTGGCGGTGGTCAACACCTTGTCGCTGAGGCTGGTATCGCCCACACCCGCGAGCTTCAGGTAATCCTCCTCGTGTTCCTCGTCGAGCACGTTCATCGCGTCGTCGATGGTGATGACACCCACCAGCCGCCCGCCCTCGTCCACCACCGGGGCCGAGATCAGGTGATACTGGTTGAACAGATAGGCCACCTCGGATTCGGGCTGGGTGACGGGGATCGTGCGGAAACTGTCCTCCAGCAGCGTGGTCAGCCTGACCGATCGCTTGGAGGACAACAGCTTGCCGAGCGTGACATAGCCCACCGGCCGGATGCCCGGATCGACCACGATCACATGGTAGAACTGGTCGGGCAGGGTCTTCTTGTTGGCGCGCAGATGGTCGATGGTCTCGCCCACGGTCCAGTGTTCGGGGGCGCGCACCACCTCGCGCTGCATCAACCGGCCCGCGGAATAGTCCGGATAGCCCAGCGCCTGCTCGACCGCGACCCGGTCGGCCACCTCCAGCGCGTCGAGGATCGCCTCCTGCTGGGGCTGTTCGAGATCCTCGATCAGGTCGACAACGTCGTCCGATTCAAGGTCGCGCACCGCCTCGGCAAGGACATCGGGCGGCAGGAAGGCGATTACCTCCTCGCGCAGGCCCTCGTCGAGTTCGGACAGCACCTCGCCATCGAACTGACGCCCGCCCATCAACAGGATCTCGCGCCGCTTTCCGCTGTCCACCTGTTCCAGAAGGTCGGCGATGTCGGCCGGGTGCAACTGCTCCAGCAACGCGGCCAGCCGCGCGGAATCGCCCGCCGCCACCGCCAGCAGGATCGCCGATACCGTCCGGTTGTCGAGCGCGTAGCCCTCTTCTTCCGGAACGGTCTTGTCGATGATGTCGTCGTCCATGCCTTGCCCTGCCCGATCCGTTGTCTGCACCATAGCCAAACCGGTCGCCCTGCAACAGGGTGCGATGCGGGATTTACGCCATCCCCGCAGGTCCATAGGGTTTGCGCAGGTGCAGGGCGCAGGGGAGGGCTTCGGGTGGAACTGATCCTGGGACAGGTGCTGCATTTCGCGGCCGACCCCTTCGCCGAAGGGCCGGCGGCTGCGCTTGTCGAAACGCGGGGGGGCGTGCTGGTGGACGCTGGCCGGATCGCGGCGGTCGGGTCGGCGGATGCGCTGCGCGCGGCCCACCCGGGCGCGCGGGTGACCGACATGGGGGCGGCGCTGCTGTCGGCGGGATTCGTCGATGCCCATGCGCATTATCCCCAGACCGGCATCATCGCGAGCTGGGGCAAGCGGCTGATCGACTGGCTGAACAGCTACACCTTCCCCGAGGAAATGCGTTTTGGCGATCCCGCCCATTCCGCCGAGGTTGCGGCGCTGTATCTGGACCTTGTGCTGGCCCATGGCACCACGACGGTGGCCAGCTTCTGCACCAGCCATCCCGCAAGCGTCGATGCCCTGTTCGCGGCTGCCGAGGCGCGGGGGATGCGGGTTGTGGCGGGCAAGACCTGCATGGACCGCAACGCGCCGCCCGGCCTGTGCGACAGCGCCGGGCGCGCGCATGACGAAAGCGCGGCGCTGATCGCGCGCTGGCACGGACGGGGGCGGCTGGTCTATGCGATCACGCCGCGCTTTGCGCCGACCTCGACGCCCGGGCAACTGGATGCGCTGGGCACGCTCTGGGCCGACCATCCGACCTGCCTGATGCAGACCCATCTGAGTGAGCAGGCCGAGGAACTGGACTGGGTGCGCGCGCTTTACCCCGAGGCGCGCGATTATCTGGATGTCTACGAACGCGCAGGGCTGCTGGGGCCGGGCGCGCTGTTCGGCCATTGCATCCACCTGACCGGGCGCGAGCGGATGCGCCTGCGCGAGGCGGGCGCGGCGCTGATCCATTGCCCGACCTCGAATGCCTTCATCGGTTCGGGGTTGTTCGACATGGCCGGGCTGACCGCCGAGGGCCAGCGCGTGGGGCTGGCCACCGATACCGGCGGGGGCTCGTCCTTCTCGATGCTGCGCACCATGGCCGCGGCCTACGAGATCGGCCAGTTGCGCGGCCGGGCGCTGCATCCGGCGGAACTGTGGTGGCTGGCTACCGCCGGGGGGGCGCGGGCGATGGGGATGGCCGAGCGGATCGGAAACCTGGCGCCGGGGATGGAGGCCGACCTGATCGCGATCGATCTGGCCTCGACCCCGGCCATCGCCCAGCGCAGCGCGCGGGCAGGGACGTTCTGGGAGGCGGTCTTTCCGACCATAATGATGGGCGACGACCGCGCCATCGCCGGGGTCTGGGTGAACGGGCGCAGGCGTGGCGCCGACTGAGCGGCTGGCGCAGGGGTTTTCCCGCGCCCGGCCGGTTCGCTGTTGTCCGGATCGGTCCTAGCCGACGAACGCCTTCTCGACCACATATTCGGCGGGTTCGGAATTCGCGCCTTCGCGCAGGCCCCAGCCTTCGAGGATCGCCATCACGTCCTTGTTGAAGTCGAGCGAGCCGCAGACCATCGCCCGGTCCGCGGACGGGTCCATCTTCTCGCAGGGCAGGCCGAGATCGCGGAACACCTTGCCCGAGGCCAGGTTGTCGGTGACCCGGCCCATGTTGCGGAAATCCTCGCGCGTGGTGGTGGGGTAGTATTTTAGCTTGTCGCCGACGAATTCCCCGATCAGCGGATCCTGGGGCAGGCTTTCGACCAGTTCGCGGCCGAATTCCAGTTCCGCCACCTCGCGGCAGGTATGCATCATGATGACCTCGTCATACTGCTCGTATGTCTCGGGGTCGCGCATCAGGCTGGCGAAGGGGGCGATGCCGGTGCCGGTGGCGAGGAACCACAGCCGCTTGCCGGGCAGAAGCGCATCCAGGACCAGCGTGCCGACGGGTTTGGGTCGCAGGATGATCTCGTCGCCGGGCTTTATATGCTGAAGCCGCGAGGTCAGCGGGCCGTCCTGCACCTTGATCGAGTAGAAATCGAGGCCGTCATCCCAGGCGGGTGAGGCGATCGAATAGGCGCGCATGATCGGCTTGCCGTCATCGCCGGGCAGCCCGATCATCACGAACTCGCCCGACCGGAAGCGCAGCGATTGCGGGCGGGTCGTGCGGAAATAGAACAGATCGTCGGTGTAGTGACGCACCTCGGTCACGGTCTGCGCGTCGGGCAGAGTCTTCTTGGCGGCGGTTGCTTGGGTCACGGCGGTCTGCTGGTTCATGTATGCGATGCAACGGGACAGGATGCCCCGCTCCTTTCCTTCTAGGTGTCCTCGCCCTTCGGGGAAACCCCCAACCGTCCGCACCGGCCGGAATGCCCGGCGCGGACCCTCACGCGGGGTATTCCCGAGAGCGGTGCCCGCGGCCATGACCCAGATCAAGCCTTGTTGTCGCAGCTTGCGGCAGATCCGCCCGTTTGCGCGCCGTTCCGATGGCCGGAGGAACGCGTTTGACCGCCGATACGGCCCTTGCAACATGGACTCTTGCAAGGGATTTCGGGCCGCGGCCATCGGGGGTTTTCTTCGTGGATCGCGTTGACGTGACGTTAATGCACCCCGACGGCGGTTTGGCATGATTGTAAGAGGTATTCCAGCGTATCATGGATGTGACACATGCTCGACGCCGAATTCGCGAGACCGGTTGGCTGGGAAACCTGCCCGGCCCCTTCTGCACCGCATTGCTTGCCGGCTCCCATCTGCGGCGTGTCGGCAATGGCGAGGTTCTGTTTCATCGCGACGATCCCGCCCCGGACTTACTCGGGCTGGTGGATGGCCTGCTTTACGTCTATGCCGATGCCGATGCCGGGGACGAGGGGCCGCGACTGGTCTTCGTGGCCCATCCGGGCTGGTGGGCGGGCAGCGTTGCCATGGTCGGCGGCTCGGAGCGGCGCTGCACGGTCGTGGCCCGCGCGCCTTCGGTGCTGCTGTCGGTGCCGCGGATGCATATCGAGGCGCTGGCCCGCCGCGATCCGGCGACCTGGCGCCATGTCGCGGTCAATGTCGCCGCGCAATATGACAGCCTTGCGCTGCTGTCGCTGGCGCAGGCCAATCCCGATCCGCGGGTGCGGCTGCTGATCTCGTTGAAGCGGCTGCACCGGTTCAATGACGGCGCCACCATCTTTCCGGTGACGCAGTCCGAACTGGCCGAGTTGTCGGGGCTGTCGCGGAACTCGGCGAACCGGGCAATGCGCCAGTTCGTGGCCGAGGGGCTGATCGAGACGGGCTATGGCTGGCTGCGCATTGTCGATCCCGACACGCTCGACGCGGCGCTGTGCCAGCGAAACGGCACCGGGGAATGCTGCGAGCGGCGGGCGGGCTAGGGCCGCGCATGCGCGCGCGCGGCCCCGTCCGGTGGGCCGTGGTCAGGGCGCCGCTTCGAGCGCGGCGATGATGGCGGAGAAATCCGCCGCCTTCAGCGACGCGCCACCCACCAGCGCGCCATCGACATTCGAGGTCGCGAAGATCTCGGCGGCATTGTCGGGCTTGACCGAGCCACCATAAAGCAGCCGGATCCCGTGCCCCGCCTCGCCGAAGCGCGCGACCAGTTCGGCGCGCAGGAAATCATGCACCTCGGAAATCTGGTCCGGCGTCGGCACCCGGCCGGTTCCGATGGCCCAGACCGGTTCATAAGCGACCACGACAGTCGCGCCGGTCACGCCCTCGGGCAGCGAGCCTGCCAGTTGCGCCCCCACCACGCCCAGCGTCTGGCCCGCATCGCGCTGGGCCTCGGTCTCGCCGATGCAGACCACGGCCACCAGCCCCCCGGCCAGGGCGGCCTCGGTCTTGGCGCGCACGATGGCGTCGGTCTCGGCATGATCGGTGCGGCGTTCGGAATGGCCGAGGATCACATGGCTTGCCCCCGCATCGCGCAGCATGGCGGCCGAGATGTCGCCGGTATGGGCGCCCGCGGTGGCGGCGTGGCAGTCCTGTCCGCCCACTGCGATTGCCGTGCCATCCGCCAACCGGGCCATGCGCTCGACCAGCGTGGCGGGCGGGCAGAGCAGCAGATCGACCGCAGGCGCGGGATGGGCCGTGGCCAGGGCCCTCACCTCGGCCAGCGCCGCACCCGTGCCGTTCATTTTCCAGTTGCCGGCTGCCAGTTTCCGCCGCATGCGCAATCCTCCCTTGCTGCAAATACCGGGCGCCTTTTAGGGCATTTGCCCCGGAAGCGGAACGCCTCTTTTGCGCGCAGCAGGGGGGTCAGTCGCCGCGGGCCTCGTCCATCTCGCGAAACTTGATGGATTCGCCGCAGCCGCAGGCATCCACCACATTGGGATTGCGGAACTGGAAGCCGGATTCCAGCAGGTTGGTCTGGTAGTCGATTTCGGTGCCGAACAGGAACATCTGCGCCATCGGCGCGATCGCGATGCGCGCGCCGCCCTGTTCCACCACCTCGTCATGGGGGTCGATGTCGGAGACGTAATCCATCGTGTATTCCATCCCCGCGCAGCCGCCCTTCCTGACGCCGATCCGCAACGCGGCGGCACCGTCCCGCGCCATCAGCCTTGCAACCTGGGCCGCCGCGGCGGGTGTCAGCGTGACGGACGGTTTTCCGGGGATGCCGAACATGGATGCGCCTCCTTTTCCCTGGTCAAAGACTAGGGTTTCCCGGGCACAGTCTCAAGGGGAAGTCGGTGGCGCGTGGGGGAAAGAGGACGGGGCGGCGCGCGCCGCCCCGTCCT
>NZ_DSDD01000049.1:0-10005 GCF_011048875.1 Rhodovulum sp. | reverse complement strand
TTCGGCCCCATCGGCGCGACGGCCCTGGGCGACGGGACGCTGGCCGAACGCGACCTGTTCGAATGGTGGTCCGAAATCATCGAGATCCCCGTGGTGGCCGAGGGCGCGCTGGATGAGGAACTGGTCGCAAACCTTTCTCCCGTCGTGGATTTCTTCGTCATCGGCGAGGAAATCTGGCGCACCGACGATGCCTGCGCGACGCTCGCCCGCCTGATCGCCGCGATGGGCTAGGCGGGCGGCATGGCGCTGCGCACCGCCGTCTCGCAGGCCCGGGCCAGCGCCTTGCGGTCGGGGTAATCGGCCACCCTGAGCGGCGGGTGATAGACCAGTTCGACCCCCCCCTGCCGTCGGGCCGCCAGCACCTTCAGCAGATGCGCGCCGAACCCCATGTCGCCCCACCAGCCATAAAAGGCCGGATGCGCGCCCGGCGGCGCGGTGTAGATCACCGTCACCGGCTGGATATGCAGGATGTCCTTCAACCCCTGCGTCAGGAACGCCGCGAAAAGCGTTGTCTTGAAAAGCAGAACCCGCCGCCCGTCGGTCGAGGTGCCCTCGGGGAAGAACAGCAGCTTGTGCCCGGCCTTCAACCGATCCTCGAAGACATGGTTATGCGCCTTCGCCTCGCGCCGGTCGCGATTGATGAAGACTGTCCCCGTCGCCCGCGCCAGCCAGCCGATGCCGGGCCAGCCCGCCACCTCGGCCTTCGAGACGAAATAGATCCGCTCGCGCGCATTCAGCGCAAAGATGTCCAGCCAGGACGCATGGTTGGCCACCACCGCGCCACGCGCGCGCATCTGCCGGCCGCGCACGGTATAGCCGATCCCGAGGATGACAAAGGCCATCCGGCAGACGAATTGCGTGATGAAGGGCGTGACCGGCCGGTGCCAGCCGAAAACCGGCCTCTCGACCAGCCGCACCAGCAGCAAAAGCCCCAGGCAACCGAAGGTCACCGCCCCCAGCGCCGCCCCGCGCCAGACCACGCGAACCCAGCCCGCCGGCGAAATCGGCGGCGCGGGCGGCGGCTCGGCGCCACGCCAGGTGCTCACCCCCGTCCCCGCGTGTAGCGCGCGCGGCTTTTCGCGTTCATCTGCGCGGTGTCCATCACCAGGCAGACGTCGATCGTGTTGAAGGCGCAGTCGATATAGGCCCCCTCGCCCACGAAGCCGCCAAGCCGCAGATAGGCCTTTATCAGCGCAGGCATCGCCAGCATCGCGCGCTTGCGGTCGATCCGGTCCTCCGCCAGCAGATCCATCCGCTGGAAATGCTCCGCGACCGCGCGCACCCGCAGCGGTTCGGGCGCAAGGAACCGGTGATGCAGCAGCGACAGCGGCTCGGCCAGCGCCTCGACATCGGTGCCGTGAAAGCTCGCCACGCCGAAGAGAATCTCGACCTCGCGCTCCAGCACATATTCGGCCAGACCGTTCCACAGGTGATACAGTGCCGTGCCGCCGCGATAATCGGGATGCACGCAGGACCGCCCCAGTTCCAGCAACCGCCGCCCGCTCTCCCCCAGCCGGGTCAGGTCGTATTCGTCCTCGGTATAAAACCGCCCCAGCGCGGCCGCCCGTTCCGAGGTCAACAGCCGGTAGACCCCCACCACATGATCCAGCGCGCCCGCATCGCGGCGCCGGTCGACCAGAATCAGGTGATCGTAATGCGGATCGAACGCGTCCCGCTCCAGCCGGTTTTCGTGATCGACCAGTGGCCCGTCCCCGTTCAGTTCCGCCACGAACACCTCGTAGCGCAACCGCTGGGCGGCGCGCAGATCGGCCTCGGTCTGGGCAAGGCGCAGCTCGAAATGGTCCTCGGGCGGGTGCATCGGCGCGGACTCCGGCAGCCCCGGCGGGGCGGTCTCGGCGCGTTCTAGGGGGCCGGGCGCCAAAGCGCAACTGCGCGCGCCACCGCGCATCCCCCCGGCCGGGCGCATCCGTTAATGCCGCGTTAACCATCTTGGGTCAGCCTTTCGCGAACAAGATATTAGGATTCGTAAACTGGCATGAGCTCTATTCTCGCCCCGTCGATCACCACCTTTCCCGCCTCGCGGAAATTGGCCGTGATCCGTGCCCCGATCACCGATTGCACCTGCCCGATGCCCCAATCCGGCCGGCCCGGATGGCGCACCAGCATGCCGGGTTCGAGGATGGAATTCATGGGCGGCATCGACTTTTCCCCCATCACCCGCCACGCGGAGTTGCGACATGGCTGATCTGACCGCCCTTGTCGGCTCGCGCATCTGTCACGACCTTATCAGCCCGATCGGCGCGATCGGCAACGGGATGGAACTTCTGGCCATGTCGCCGGGGCTCTCGGGGCGTGACGAATTCGAACTGATCGCCCACAGCGTCGCCCGCGCGAACGGGCGCATCCGGCTATTCCGCCTGGCCTTCGGCGCGGCAGGCGAAGGCTCCGAGATCGCCGGGGCCGAGATCGCCGACATCCTGTCCGACTATTACGGCGGCAGCCGGATCGAGATCGCCGCCGAACCGCCCGCCGCATTGCCGCGCGCGCTGGCCAAGGTCGTCCTGCTGGCGGTCCTCTGCGCCGAGACCGCCCTGCTGCGCGGCGGGCGGATCGCGATCAGCGGCTCGGGCAGGGATCTGGCGCTGACGGCAGAAGGCGCCCGCCTGCTGCTCGATCCGCGGCTCTGGATTCCGATCGCCGAGGATCGCGCCCCGGAGGGCGAGATCGCCGCCTCGGAGGTCCAGTTCGCGCTCTTGCCGGTCGCCGCCCGCGCGGCCGGGCGCACGCTCGCGCTCTCGCGCAGCGAGACGCGGTTCGACCTGTCGATCTGACCGCAAAGGGCCGATCCGGCGCGGCCTGCCCTGCGCCATGCCGGGGGCGCCATGAGCAAGGGAATTGACAGCTTCCCCGCGCAGCGCGCTACTCCCTCGCACCAGGGAACGAGGGAGACCCCGATGAAACATCTTGCACTTGCCGCGGCGATTCTGGCCGCACCGCTGCCCGCCCGCGCCGGATCGCTGGGGCCCTGCACCGATTTCTTCGTCTTCGGCGACAGCCTCAGCGATCCGGGCAACACGCTCTCGCAACTGCTCGAACCGGACCCGGGTCTCGCCGCGATCTATCCGCAGGGCCAGTTCACCGATGGCGCGACATGGGCGACACAACTGGGCGCCGGTCTCGCCTCGGGCGCCAATTTCGCCTTCGGCGGCGCCCCGCTGAACGAGGAATTCGGCCGCGCGATCGGGGCGGATGCCTGTTGCCGCGATGCCGCCGTCGCCGTGGAAACCGCCAAGACCTTCATCGCGCGCAAGCATAACCAGGCCGTTGTCGCCTGACCCCTTGCGGGCGCCGAGGTCGGGGCCCCATATCGGCCCCATGACCCGAGGGGAGTGCCCATGCCGTTCCGCATCTTCGCCCTGATCCTGGCCGGGGTGATCGCCGCCGCCGCCCTGACCGTCGCGCTGGTGACCGCCCTGCCCGGCCACGGCATGGCGGTGCTGATCCCGCTGGCGCTGGTGGCGGCGCTGGCGCTGCGCTTGCTGCGGCGGAAATGATCCCGCCCGGCGACCACGCGCTGACCGAAACGGCGCTTGCGCCGTCGGGCAAGGGCCGGGTGCTGGTGATCGCCTGCGGCGCGCTCGCCCACGAAGATCCTCGCGCTGAAACGGGCCAATGGCTGGGACCATCTCGACCTCGCCTGCCTGCCTGCGATCTGGCACAATCACCCCGAGCGGATCGAACCGGGACTGCGCGCTGCCATCGACCGGCACCGCGCCGATTACCGGACGATCCTCGTGGCCCATGCCGATTGCGGCACCGGCGGCGGTCTGACCCGGGCGAAAGCCGCGTCAGACGCCCTCGGCGACACAAGCGGCCTGGCTGCGGATGCGTTCCACCATCGCGCGCAGACCGTTCGAGCGTTGCGAGGACAGATGCTCGTCCAGACCCAGCCGGGCCATCTGCGCGCCCGCATCGGTGGCCAGAACCTCGGCCACCGTCCGCCCGTCATACAGCGCCCGCAGCACAGCGATCAGCCCGCGCACGATCATCGCGTCGCTGTCGCCCTTGAAACGGTAGACCGCGCCCGCGCCCTGCCCCTCGATCTCGGGCATCAGCCAGACCTGGCTGGCGCAGCCGTCCACCTTGGTCGCGGGCACCTTGAAGGCATCCTCCAGCGGGTCCATCGCGCGGCCCAGGTCGATCACATGACGATACCGGTCCTCCCAGTCCTCCAGGAACTCGAAGGTCTCGACGATCTCCTCGAATGCCGCGCTTGCCACCACCCGGGCCTCCTTGCCATTGCCCCTCTCACTTAGGACCGCCAACGCGAAAGGTCCAGCACAGCGCCTGTCGCGGCTTTTCAACAGCCCGGCTTTCGGCTAACCCGTGGGCAGGAACAACACGGGGGCCCCCATGCGCGCACGTTTCATGGTCATCCTGTCGACCGCGCTGATCCTTGGCGGCTGCGCCACGGTGCGTGAATCCCGCATCAACCCGTTCAACTGGTTCGGCGGCGCCACCCAGGAAGGCACGACCGCCATTCCGGTCAGCCGCCAGGCGGCCGATCCGCGCCCGCTGGTCGATCTGGTGGTCGAGATGGGCGTCGACCGCACGCCCGGTGGCGCCATCGTGCAGGCGACGGGCCGGCCCTCGCGGCAGGGGTTCTGGGACGCCGAACTGGTGCGCGACCCCGCCACGCCCGGCGAGACCGGCGTCCTCGTCTTCGATTTCCGCCTCGCGCCGCCCGACCGGGCCACCCGCGTCGGCACCGAACCTTCCCGCGAACTGACCGCGGGCACCTTCCTGACCGATCAGGATCTCGACGGCGTGCGCGCCATCGTGGTGCGCGGCGCGCAGAACCAGCAGCGCGTCAGCCGCTGATCCGCGCGCCGCGTCCCGCTTACGGCGTCAGCAGATAGGCCCCGCCATACAGCACCGTCAGCACCGCGATGGTGAACAGCCAGTGCCTCAGCATGGTCCAGCCCGCGCCCTTCGCGGCCGCCGGCTTGCGCGCGCAGATCGGACAGATCCTTTCCCCACCCGGACTCATGGTCCCGCAGGCGGCGCAGGCCATGTCGGGCAGGTCCGCCAGGGCCGGGGCGACAGACAGGGCCGCAGTCGTCACCGCTTCAAGTGCAAAGCCCGCCGACCGAAGCCGACGGGCCATCTTCACATCCCGCTCCGGACCGGGTGCGGCCTATTTCTGGACCTCGCCCGTGATGATCTGCCGGACGAACCGCCCGAACGCACCATCCGGCAGGCCCGAGCCGCCGCCCGACACGTCGCCGCCCGCGAGGGTCGCCCGGTCGCTCAGCAGCGGCAGGTTCAGCTTGGAGGACAGCGGCGTGGGATCCCCCGTCGACAGCTCGACATTGCGGCGGCGCTCGCTGAGAAGCGGCCAGTTGAACCGGCTGGAAAACGGCGTCGGATCGCCGGTGCGCAGTTCCATCGCCCCCGAGGCCGACCGGCTGGACAGCAAGGACAGGCCCAGCGCCGACGAGAACGGCGTGGGGCCGACCCCCGCCAGATTGACCGCGGATTTGCGACTGCTCAGCAGCGGCCAGTTGAACCGGCTCGACAGCGGGGTAGGGTCGTCGATCAACTGGTCATTCTTCTTGTCGGCCATGGCAGACTCCCGTGTTCGCCCAATACTGCCCGAAAGGTGATGCGCACAGCCCTTGCGGCAAGGGCATGGGCGCCGGGAAACCGCCGCAGCACAGAAATCTCATGCAATCGTGAACTGCGCCCCGTCCCCGCCGCGCTCAGAGCCCGACAACTTCCACATTGCTGCCCCGCGCGGTCAGCGCGACCTCGCCCCGGCACAGCCGCAGCGCGTCCTCGCCGAATACCTCGCGCCGCCAGCCCCGCAGCGCCTGCACATCGCGTTCGCCCGCCGCGATCAGGTCCAGGTCCGACGAGGTCGCGATCAGCTTCTGCGCAACCCCGGTCTCCTCGGACTTGGCCTTGAGCAGCACTCGCAACAGATCGGCCAGCGCCGGGTTCACCTGAAGCCGCGAATTGGTGCCGGGCACCTTGGGATAATCCTCGGGCGCGGTCTCCTGGGCGACACGGATGGCGGCGATGATGCCATCCGCGATCTCGCCCCGCCGCGCCTCGCGCAGCAAAAGCCGCGAGCGCGCCAGTTCCTCGATATTCTGCGGCCAGGTCGAGGCCAGTTCCAGCAGCGCGTCGTCCTTGAACACGCGGGTCCGCGGGATGTTGCGCGACTGGGCATAGCCCTCGCGGAACCGCGCCAGTTCCCGCACCACGGCCAGGAACTTGCCCGAATTGGTGCGCGTCTTGATCCGCCGCCACGCCTCCGAGGGGCGCACGATATAGGTCTCGGGGTCGGTCAGCACCCCCAGCTCCTCCCGCAGCCATTTCGCCCGGCCGGTGCGGTCCAGTTCGGCGGCCAGATGCTCGTAGATCACCCGCAGATGCGTGACATCGGCCAGCGCATAGGCCTTCTGCGCATCCGACAGCGGCCGCCGCGACCAGTCGGTGAACCGCGAGGTCTTGTCGAGATTGGCCTTGGCGATCTTGCGCACCAGCGTCTCGTAGCCCACCTGTTCGCCGAAGCCGCAGACCATGGCGGCCACCTGCGTGTCGAACAGCGGCTCGGGAAAGACCTTGCCCCCGGTATAGAAGATCTCCAGATCCTGACGCGCGGCATGGAACACCTTGACGACATCGGTATTGCGGAACAGTTCGTAAAGCGGGTCGAGCGACAGACCCTCGGCCAGCGGATCGACCAGCACCGCCGCCCCCTCGGGGCCGTCCGGGCCGGGGATCGCCAGTTGCAGCAGGCAGAGCTTGGCGTAATAGGTCCGTTCGCGCAGAAACTCGGTATCGACCGTCACATAGGGCCGGGTCGCGGCCTCCTTGCAAAAGGCGGCCAGCGCCTCGGTGGTGGTCACTGTCTTCATCTGCGCCCGTGTCCTGCCGCGTTCATGCGTCTCTCTGCTCCGGCACCACTCCCCCCTGATAATGAATGCCGGGGGGCTTGGAAAGGGTGCTTTCTGTCCGCGCAAGGATCGAAAAACCTACGGGAATCGGGCCATTGCAGGGCCGATCAGGGCAGCAGGACCGAGCTTTTGTCCCCCGCCGCAAAGCGGCGCAGGACTGCCGGATACAGAAGGTGCTCCATCGGCAGCACGCGCGCGGCCAGCGTCTCGGGCGTGTCGCCCTGCAGGATCGGCACCCGCGCCTGGCCAAGGATCGGCCCGCCGTCGAGTTCCGCGGTCACCTCGTGCACGCTGCAACCCGCCTGCGCATCGCCCGCCGCAATCGCCCGGGCATGGGTATCAAGCCCGCGATATTTCGGCAGAAGCGAGGGGTGGATGTTCAGCATCCGGCCCGCCCAGGCGGTCACAAACCCCTCGGTCAACACCCGCATGAAGCCCGCAAGGCACAGGATGTCGGGGTCTGCACGCTCAAGCGCGGCCTGCAATGCGGCCTCGAACGCGGCGCGGTCACGGCCGAAGGGGCGGTGATCGACCACAGCGGTCGGAATGCCCATCGCCTGCGCCTTTTCCAGCCCGCCCGCGCCCGGCACGTTGGACAGCACCAGAACGGGCCGCGCGGGGTGATCGCCCACCATGCTCTCGGCCAGCGCGACCATGTTCGACCCGCCGCCCGAGATCAGGATCGCGACGCGCTTCACACCAGCCGACCCCGATAGGCCACCCCCTGCCCCGGCACGACCCGGCCGATCCGGTGAACTGTTTCACCATCTGCCGCCAGCAGATCGGCCAGCGCCTCGGCCCGCTCGGGCGCCACCGCCAGCACCATGCCCAGCCCGGCATTGAAGGTCTTGAGCAGTTCCGCCTGATCCATCCCGGCCGTCCCGACCAGCCAGCGGAAGACCGGCGGCAGGGTCCAGGACGACAGGTCGATCTCGGCTCCCAGCCCCTCGGGCAGGACACGCGGCAGGTTCTCGGTAATCCCGCCGCCGGTGATATGGGCCAGCGCATGCACGCCCCCCGCCCTTGTCGCCGCCAATGCGGGACGCACGTAAAGCCGCGTGGGCGTCAGCAGCGCCGGGCCCAGCGGCCCCTCGGCAAAGGGCGCGGGCGCGTCCCAGCCCAGGCCCGCCACCTCGACCACCTTGCGCACCAGCGAATAGCCGTTGGAATGCACCCCGTCCGAGGCCAGCCCCAGCAACACATCGCCCTCGGCCACGCCAGCGGGCAGATCGGCGCCCCGCTCCATCGCGCCCACCGCAAAGCCCGCAAGGTCGAAATCGCCGTCGTGATACATCCCCGGCATTTCCGCCGTCTCGCCGCCGATCAGCGCACAGCCCGCCCGGGCGCAGCCCTCGGCGATGCCTTCGATCACGGTTGCGGCCTCATCGACCGACAGCTTTCCGGTCGCGAAATAGTCAAGAAAGAACAGCGGCTCCGCCCCCTGGCAGACCAGATCGTTGACGCACATCGCGACAAGGTCGATCCCCACCCCGCCCAGGTCCCCGGTGTCGATGGCGATCCGCAGCTTGGTGCCCACCCCGTCGGTCGCGGCCACCAGCACCGGGTCGGTGTAGCCGGCCGCCTTGAGGTCGAACAGCGCGCCGAACCCGCCCAGCCCCACCATCACGCCGGGCCGGGCGGTGCGTTTGGCGGCGGGCTTGATCCGTTCGACCAGCGCATTGCCCGCGTCGATATCGACCCCCGCCGCAGCATAGGTCAGGCCATTCTTGCGCTCGCTCATCGACGCCCTCCATCTGGTCGGCGCAGCGTTAGCCGATCCCCCGCCCCCTGTCCACGGGGCCCACCGCACGCCCCGTTAACCGCCCGCCTGTCCGCAAAAAGGTCCGATGGAAGTCCGATGGAAATCCGATGGGGTTCCGATCGCCATATCCCTGCAAGACAAGGCCGTTAACCCCGAATCTCACCGCATCGCGAACTCCGCGGCCCGATGGCCACCTTGACGGCCCGCGCCGCTCTGCTACTCAGGGCCACAGGTCGGGCCTGTAGCTCAATTGGTCAGAGCAGGGCGCTCATAACGCCTTGGTTGGGGGTTCGAGTCCCTCCGGGCCTACCAGATTTCCGATGTCTGCCGATCCCGCTCCGGATCCGTCCGGCATGTGGAAAAACCTCTTGCCGAGCCGTATCCCGGTTCCGCAAATGAACCGGCAGACCCAAGGACAAGGCCCGGCCATGACCCAATCTTCTCCAGCCGCACCGATCTGGCTGCTGGTCGCCCTGCAGGGCATCGTCTCGGCCGCAAGCCTTGTGGTCGAGATCGTGGCGGGGCGTATGATCGCGCCCTATGTGGGCATGTCGCTCTATACCTGGACGGCGATCATCGCCGTGGTGCTGGCGGGGTTCTCGGCCGGGCATTGGTGGGGCGGGCGGATCGCCGAGCGCGACAGTCCCGCCGCGCTGCGGCGCACCGGTTGGGCCATCGTGGGCGCGGCGCTGACCACGGGGGGCGCGGTTTTGCTGCTGCGCCAGGTCGCGGGGCCGGTGCTGGAGGCGGTATCCCAGCCGATGGCGGCGATCACGATTCTGGCCGCGGCGGTGTTCTTCCTGCCCTCGTTCTTTGCAGGCGTTCCCGCGCCGGTGCTGTCCATCGTGGCGATCCGCGCGGGCGGTCGGTCGGGGCACGCGCTGGGGGCGATGTTCGCGGCCGGCGCGCTGGGGGCCATCGCCGGCACGCTGCTGGCGGGCTTCCTGTTCATCTCATGGCTGGGCACGAAACTGACACTGGCCGTCGTCACCGCCTGCTATGCCATCGTCGCGGCGATCCTGTTCCGGCTGGCCGCAAGGCCCGGGATCGGTGCGCCCGCGCTGGCGGCGCTGGTCGCTGCGCTGGGGCTGGCCGGCGGCGGGCTTGCCCTGCCCCGGATCTGCGATACCGAAAGCCAGTATTTCTGCATCCGCACCGTCGAACTTGTGCCCGAGGCGCCGGGCAGCGTGCGGCTTATGGTGCTGGATCATCTGGCCCATGGCATTTCGGGCCGCGACGACCCGACGCTGGCCTATACCGAACATTCCGCGATGCTGGACGGGATCACCCGGATGCGGATGCAGGACCGGGCCTTTC
>NZ_DSDD01000006.1:0-10244 GCF_011048875.1 Rhodovulum sp. | reverse complement strand
CCCCACGCCTGCGCTGATCTTCTTCTGGCCGAAATATCCCCGCCGGAGGCACGCGGCCGCAAGGCCGCGCCACCCCCAACCCCGGGCAAGCGGGGCGCATGCCCCGCGCGGCCCGGGGGCGGGAGCCCCCCGCCACCACCCGCCCCGTCAATAGCCTCGCGCGCGGTCCACCAGATGCAGGAAAGGCTCGCCCGCCTCGCCGCGCCGGATATTCTCGGCGATCACGCGGGCGGCCGTTTCGGGCCGCGTCTCGGCCGCGACATGCGGGCTCACCGTCACCCCGGGATGGGTCCAGAACGGATGCCCCGCAGGCAGCGGCTCGGTGCGGAACACATCCAGCGTCGCATGGCCCAGCCGCCCCGCATCCAGCGCCGCAAGCAGCGCGGCATCCTCCACCAGCGCCCCGCGCCCCGCATTGATCAGCACCGCGCCGGGCGGCAGCCAGCCCAGCCGCTCCGTATCCATCAGGTTCTCGGTCTGCTCCGTCAGCGGCAACAGCAGCACCACGATGTCCGCCCGCTCCAAAACTGCGCGCAGCCCCGCCGCGCCGTGATGGCAGGCGATCCCCCCGATCTCGCGCGGCGTCCGGCTCCAGCCCGCCACCTCGAACCGCAACCCTGCCAGCACCAGCGCGCAGGCCCGCCCCAGCGCGCCCAGCCCCAGAACCGCCACCCGCCTTTCGCGCGCCAGCGGCGGCACGACCGGGTCCCAGACCGGCGCGCGGCGCAGCAGATGCCGGTCCAGCTCCAGGTGATGGCGCAGCACCTGCCCCGTTACCCATTCCACCATGCCCTCCTCCAGTCCCGGATCGACCATGCGGCACAGGGGCTGGGTCAGCGTCGGATCGGTCACGATCCGCTCGACCCCGGCCCACAGGCTCAGGACCGCGCGGCAGCGGGTGAAGGGGGCGAAATCGCGCAGGCCGTCATTCGGGGCGTAGACGATGTAATCCACCGCGCCGGGCGCATCGGTTCCGGTCACGATCCGCGCCGCCACCCCCGCCTCGTCCAGCGCGCGGGTCAGCGGCGCGCGATAGGCCTCCCACAGCCCGTCGCGGGCGGAAAACAGGACCAGCGGCATCAGCGCCCCCGCGGGCGATGGATATGCGCGCTCTGCACCAGCCCGAAGCCCACCATCAGCACCAGCATCGCCGACCCCCCGTAGGACACCAGCGGCAGGGGCACCCCCACCACCGGCATCAGCCCCATCACCATCGACATGTTCACCGCGAAATACAGGAAGAAGGTCGCCCCGATCCCCAGCGTCAGCAGCGACGAGAACCGGTCCTTGTTCTTCAGCGCCGCGCTGATGCAGAAGACCAGGATCAGCACATAAAGCGCCAGCAGCGACACGCCCCCCAGCAGGCCGAATTCCTCGGCCAGCGTGGTGAAGATGAAATCGGTATGTTTCTCGGGCAGGAAGTTCAGCCGCGACTGCGTGCCCTGCATGAAGCCGCGCCCCGACCAGCCGCCCGAGCCCAGCGCGATCTTGGACTGGGTGATGTGATAGCCCGCGCCCAGCGGATCGCTCGCGGGATCGAGGAAGGTGTCGATCCGGCGGAACTGGTAATCCTTCAGCAATTGCCACTCGGTCCCGCGGCTCGACAGCACCGCGGCTACCGCGCCCACGCTCGCCCCCGCGATCACCGCGAAGTAAAGCCAATGCACCCCGGCCAGGAACATCACGATCCCGCCGCCCGCCAGCAGCAGGATCGCGGTGCCCAGATCGGGCTGTTTCAGCACCAGCGCGGTGGGGGTCAGGACCAGCGCCGCGGCCATCAGCACGAACAGCGGCCGCGAGACCTTGTTGATGTCCAGCCAGTCGTAATAGGCCGCCAGCATCATCACCAGCGTGATCTTCATCACCTCCGAGGGTTGCAGCCGGATGAACCCGAGGTCGATCCAGCGTTGCGCCCCCATGCCGACCTCGCCGAAGAACTCGACCGCCACCAGCAGCAGCACCGACAGCCCGTAGGCCAGCGCCGCCATGTTGCGCCAGAACCAGATCGGGACGAAGGCCACCGCGAACATCGCCGCCAGCCCCAGCGCGAAGCGCTTCATCTGCGGCTCGGCCCAGCGGTCCAGATTGCCGCCCGCCACCGAATACAGCATCAGGAACCCGACCGAGGCCACCGCGCACAGCAGCAGCACCAGCGCCCAGTTCAGGTAAAGCACCTTGCGCGGCCCGGTGGGCACCCGCTTGACGGTATATTCAAGATAGCTCATGCCCGGCCGCGCCCGCCCGAGGGCGCCGCCTTGCCCGGATCGCGCAGGCGCAGGCCGCGCAACCGCTCCTCGATCTGCCAGCGCTGCCGGTCGGGATAGGCCGAGAGCGGCGGCACATCGCCATGCAGCGCACGCAGGATGATGTCGCGCGCGATGGGGGCCGCCGCGGCCGACCCGCCGCCGCCATGCTCGACCACGACCGAGACCGCGATCTTCGGCGTCTCGACCGGCGCATAGGCCACGAACAGCGCATGGTCGCGCCGCTCCCAGGGCAGGTCCTCGTTGCGGAACACGCCTGCCGCGCGTTCGGCGGCGGTGATGTTGCGCACCTGGCTGGTGCCGGTCTTGCCCGCCATCGCCATCTCGGCGGTGACCACGCGGCTGCCATAGGCGGTGCCGCGGCGGTTGTTCACGACCGCATCCATCGAGCGGCGGATCAGCGCCAGATTGGCGGGGTTCACCTCCAGCGGCTCGCCCGCGCCCGAGGGCTGCTCGACCCCGTCGATCGACTTGACCAGCCGTGGCACCACCGCCCGCCCGGTCGCGATCCGCGCGCTCATCACCGCCAGTTGCAGCGGCGTGGACAGCACATAGCCCTGCCCGATCGAGGCGTTCAGCGTGTCGCCGATCCGCCATTCCTCGTTCCGGCGCGCGCGTTTCCACGCCCGGTCGGGGACCAGCCCCTCGCCCACCGCCGACAGCGGCAGGTCGAACGCCTTGCCCAGCCCGAACCTGCGCGCCATCGCGGCGATCTTGTCGATGCCGACGCGCTGGCCGATCTCGTAGTAATAGACGTCGCAGGATTGCTCGATGCTTTCGACCAGGTTCACATGGCCATGCCCGCCCCGCTTCCAGCAATGGAACCAGCGGCTGCCCAGCGTCAGGTGGCCCGGGCACCAGACGGTGTCCTCGGGCCGGATCACGCCATCCTCCAGCGCGGCCAGCGCGGTGATTATCTTGAAGGTCGAGCCCGGGGGATAGGCGCCCTGCACCGGCTTGTTCGACAGCGGCCGATAGGGCGTGTCGGTCAGCATGCGGTAATCGGCAACCGAGATCCCGCGCACGAACAGGTTCGGATCGAAGCTCGGCGCCGAGGCCAGCGCCAGCAGGTCACCGCGCTCGACATCCATCACCACGACCGCAGCACTTTCCTCGCCCAGCCGCGCCTGGGCAAAGTTCTGCAAGCCCGCATCCACGGTCAGTTGCAGGTCGCTGCCCGGCTGGCCCTCGATCCGGTCCAGTTCGCGGATCACCCGGCCCGCCGCGTTCACCTCGATCCGCCGCGTGCCCGCCTTGCCGCGCAGCCGATCCTCGTATTTCGCCTCGACCCCGGTCTTGCCGATCTGGAAACGCGGGATGCGCAACAGCGGGTCGGGCGAGTCCAGCCGCGTCAGGTCGGATTCCGAGACCGGCCCGACATAGCCCACCAGATGCGCGAAATCCGGGCCCAGCGGGTAATGCCGCGACAGCCCCACCTCGGGGCTGATCCCGGGCAGGGCCGGGGCGTTCACCGCTACCCGCGCCACATCGTCCCAATGCAGCCGGTCGGCCACCGTGACCGGCACGAAGGGGCTGTGGCGCAGGGTCTCGCGCCGCGCCCGCTCGATCGTCTCCTCGTCCAGCGGCACCAGCCGGATCAGCCGCTCCAGCGTCTCGTCGATATCGCCCGCATCCTCGCGCACCAGCACGATGCGATAATTCTGCTCGTTCTCGGCGACGACATGGCCCGCCCGGTCATAGATCATCCCGCGGATCGGCGGGATCAGGCGGATGTTGATGCGGTTCTCCTCGGCCAGCATCCGGTAGGTATCGGCCTCGGTGACCTGCAGATGCCGCATCCGCAGCGCCAGTGCCGTCACCAGCACCGCCTGCGCACCGCCAAAGACCAGCGCGCGCCGCCCGATGCGCCGGTTGCTTTCCTCGGTATCCCTGGACGAGCGTTTCATCGCCTGAGCCCCCGCGGGTCCAGATCGCCCGGCGTCACCCGGCGCACCATGAACAGGTAGCGCGTGGCCAGCGCCACCAGCGGATAGGCCAGCACCGTCAGCACGGCCTGCACCGCCAACAGCCCGAACTGCATCTCGGGCACGCCGAACAGCGCCAGAACCATCCCGTAGACCAGGAACACGCCACCGATCGTGCCCCCGGTCAACATCCATTCCGGCCCGAACGGCGTCTCGACCGAAACCTGCTGGCGCGCGCGCAGGAACTCCGCACCCATCAGCGCCAGCGCCGTGAACAGCCCCGGCGGGCGCATCAGCAGCAGGTCCAGCATCAGGAACACGCAGGCGATCAGCCAGGGCGGCAGGTAATCGGGCCGACGCTGCAACCAGGCAAAGGTCAGGCACAGCATCCATTCCGGCCCGGGCAGGATCTCGGCCCGCGTCTCCAGCGGCAGGATCTGCACAAAGACCACGACCCCGGCCACCGCCCCGAAGATCAGCCGGTGAAGCCAGCGGTCCAGCGTCAGCGGATCAACCATCGCCCGCCTCCTGCGCGGCGGCGGGGATCGGGGCAGGGGCCGGGCCGATCGGCGCGGGCACCACCAGCCCCCCGGCATCGCGGATCACCTCGCCCGCATGGCTGCGCAGCACGCGCAGGAATTCCAGCCGGTCATATTCCGCCGCCAGCCGCGCCCGCAGCCTCTGGTCGCGCCCCAGCGCCACATGCCCCACCAGCAGGCCCGCCGGAAACATCCCGCCATCGCCCGAGGACACGACACGGTCGCCGGGCCGCACCTGCGCCGGGTCCTCTATGAAATCCAGCAGCGGCGCTACCGAATTGTCGCCCGCCAGCACCGCACGCTGACCCGAGGGCTGAATCGTCACCGGGATGCGGCTGTTCGAATCGGTCAGCAGGATCACCCGCGAGGTGGTCTTGCCGACCCCCGCGATCCGCCCCACCAGCCCCAGCCCGTCGGTCGTCGCCCAGCCGTCCACGATACCGTCCCGCGCCCCCACGTTCAGCAGCACCGACTGCCGGAAGGGCGAGCCCGAATCCGCCAGCACCACGCCGGTCACATGGGTCAGCCGCGGATCCAGCCGAACCTTGTTCAGATCCAGCAGCTTGGCATTCTCCTGCTCAAGCTGGAGCGCGGCTTCCTTCCAGGCCATCATCTGGCGCAATTCGCGGCGAAGTTCCTGATTCTGCTCGGCAAGCCGGGCATAGGACTGGAACCCCTCGATCAGCCGCGCAGTGCGCGTGACCGGCACCAGCGCCCAGTCGAAGCTCGGCACCACCGCATCCACCAAGGCGGCGCGGAACCGTTCCACGCGCGGGCTGTCCACCCGCCACAGCACGAACACCGCCAGCAGGACAAAGACCAGCCCCCCGATCAGGATGCGCCGGATCGGGCGGGCATAGTCCAGTTCGGAATTGCGGTCAGCGGCCAAGTCTGCCTCGCTTGCGGCGCGCGCGGCCGTCCGGTTCAGCTTTCGTAATCTATCACATGCCGAAGCTGTTTTTCATATTCCAGCGCCTTGCCGGTCCCCAGCGCCACACAATTCAGTGACTCGTCGGCGACCGAAATCGCCAGCCCAGTCTGCTCGCGCAGCGCCAGGTCCAGCTCGCCCAGCAGCGCGCCGCCGCCGGTCAGCATCACGCCGCGATCCACGATATCGGCCGCCAGATCGGGGGGCGTCGCCTCCAGCGCGGTCATCACCGCCTCGCAGATCTGCTGCACCGGCTCGGACAGCGCCTCGGCGATCTGCGCCTGGTTGATCTCGATCTCCTTCGGCACCCCGTTCAGCAGGTCGCGGCCTCGGATATGCATCGACGCGCCGCGCCCGTCATCGGGCATCCGTGCCGATCCGATCGAGGTCTTGATCCGTTCCGCCGTCGCCTCGCCGATCAGGATGTTCTGCTGGCGCCGCAGGTAGTTGATGATCCCGTCATCCATCCGGTCGCCGCCCACCCGCACCGAGCGCGCATAGACGATGTCGCCCAGCGAGAGGACCGCCACCTCGGTCGTGCCGCCGCCGATATCGACCACCATCGACCCCGTGGGGTCGGTGATCGGCATGCCCGCCCCGATGGCCGCCGCGATGGGCTCCGCGATCAGCCCCGCGCGCCGCGCACCCGCCGACAGCACCGATTGCCGGATCGCGCGCTTTTCCACCGGTGTCGCACCATGCGGCACGCAGACGATGATCTTGGGCTTGGTGAAGGTGGTGCGCTTGTGGACCTTGCGGATGAAGAACTTGATCATCTCCTCGGCCACGTCGAAATCCGCGATCACGCCCTCGCGCATCGGCCGGATCGCCTCGATGCTGCCGGGCGTGCGGCCCAGCATCAGCTTGGCATCCTCGCCGACGGCCAGCACCTGCTTGCGCCCGTTCTTGACGTGGAACGCCACCACCGAAGGCTCGTTCAGGATGATGCCGCGGCCCTTGACATAGACGAGCGTGTTCGCCGTGCCGAGGTCGATCGCCATATCCGACGAGAACAGACCGCCAAAACCTACCATGTGCCGGGCCACCCGATGAATGAGGAAAACGGCCCGCGATTCCGTCCGGCGAGCCGTGCACCTTATAGGCTTGCGGCCCCGCGCCGGTAAAGGGCGCATTCATGCCCCCGGCGGCGCATTTTCGCCGCTTTCACTATTCGAACAATCGGCCGGGTCAGTAGCCGGAAATCCCCGGCTTCGGCTTTTACTTTTCCGACATTCGCGTCCCCGGGGCAGGGCAGGCGCCCCGCCCCGGGAGCAACCCTCGCGACTCAGACCACCGCCTTCGTCTCGTCCGGCCGGGTCTTTTCGCGCCGCACCGCCAACCGATTCAGGGCGTTCACATAGGCCTTGGCGCTGGCCACCACGGTGTCGGTATCCGAGGCCTGCCCGGTCGCGATATGACCATCCTCCTGCAGGCGCACGCTGACGGTGGCCTGCGCATCGGTGCCGCCCGTGACCGCATGCACCTGGTAAAGCTCCAGATGCGCGTGATGCGGCACCAGCGCCTTGACGGCGGCGAAGGTGGCATCCACCGGCCCGTCGCCCTGCGCCGTCACCCGCTGTTCCGCCCCGTCGATCGACAGGATCAGGTCGGCCGATTGCGGCGCCTCGGTGCCGCAGATCACCCGCAGGAATTTCACCTGCACCCGGTCATGGTCCAGGTCCGCCTCGCTGTCGCGCATCAGCGCGATCAGGTCGTCGTCATAGACCTCCTTCTTGCGGTCGGCGAGCGCCTTGAACCGCACGAAGACGTCGTTCAACTGGTTGTCACCCAGATCGAAGCCCAGTTCCTTCAGCTTCGCGCGCAGCGCCGCCCGGCCCGAATGCTTGCCCATCACCAGATTGGTGGCGTTCAGCCCGATATCCTCGGGGCGCATGATCTCGAAGGTCTCGGCATTCTTCAGCACGCCATCCTGATGGATGCCCGATTCATGGGCAAAGGCGTTCTTGCCGACGATGGCCTTGTTGTATTGCACCGGGAACCCGGACACGGTCGCCACCTTGCGCGAGATCGCCATGATCCGCCGCGTGTCGATGCCCGTGCCGAACGGCATGATGTCATTGCGCACCTTCAGCGCCATGACGACTTCTTCCAGCGCGGTGTTGCCCGCGCGTTCGCCCAGCCCGTTGATCGTGCATTCGATCTGCCGCGCGCCCGCCTCGACCGCGGCCAGCGCATTCGCCGTCGCCATGCCCAGATCGTTGTGGCAATGGGTGGCAAAGATCACCTGATCGGCGCCGGGCACCCGCTCCAGCAGCATCGCGATCAGGTCCGCACTTTCGCGCGGCGCGGTATAGCCCACCGTGTCGGGAATGTTGATCGTGGTGGCGCCGCATTTGATTGCGGTCTCGACCACCCGGCACAGGTAATCGCGTTCGGTCCGCGTCGCATCCATCGGCGACCATTGCACGTTGTCGCACAGGTTGCGGGCGTGCGTCACGGTCGCGGCGATCTTCTCGACCATCTCGTCCTGCGTCAGCTTGGTGATGTCGCGATGCAGCGGCGAGGTGCCGATGAAGGTATGGATGCGCGGCCGTTTCGCATGGCTCACCGCCTCCCAGGCGCGGTCGATATCGGCGAAATTGGCGCGTGCCAGCCCGCAGATCACCGCCGATTTCGCCTGTTTCGCGATGTCGCGCACCGCCTCGAAATCGCCTTCCGAGGCGATCGGAAACCCCGCCTCGATGATATCGACGCCCATCTCGTCAAGCATGGCGGCGATTTCCAGCTTCTCGTCATGGGTCATGGTCGCGCCGGGGCTTTGCTCGCCATCGCGCAAGGTCGTGTCGAAGATCAGGACGCGGTCCTGTTCGGTCTGGTCGGTCATGGTGAGAACTCTCGTGTTGGTCTTAGCCGGAAGGGTCTTGGCGCGGAACGGGATCCTCTGAGCGGTCGCGCCGGGACGGCACGCTCAGAGGCGGCTAAGCAGCAGCAGGCCAAGCGGCAGCGCGCGCAGGGCGCGGGCGGCGGCAGGGATATGGGCCTGATGTTCCATGGCGCGCAGTATAGGCATGCAAACGCCAAAGGAAAGCGGAATCGCCGGGCCTTGCGCCCGCGCGGGGCCGCCCTAGCTTGGCGGCGATGGAACGGACCCTTGTCATAGGCGCATCGGGCGGGATCGGCGCCGCCCTCTGCGCGGCGCTTGCCGACCGGGGGGCATCGGTCACGGCCCTGTCGCGGCGCGAACACGCGCTGGACGTCACCGACGAGGCCAGCATCGCCCGCTGCCTCGGCGCGCTGGATGGCCCCTTCGACCTGATCCTTGTCGCCACCGGCGTTCTGAACGGCGCGGGCCATCCCCCCGAAAAGGCGTTGAGGGCATTGACGCCCGAGGCGCTGGCCCATCAATTCGCGGTCAATGCCGCAGGCCCGCTTCTGGTGCTGAAACATGCTGTCCGACTGATGCCGCGCGACCGCCGCGCCGTCTTTGCCGCGTTGTCGGCCCGGGTCGGGTCCATCGGCGACAACCGGCTGGGCGGCTGGTATGCCTATCGCATGGCCAAGGCCGCGCTGAACCAGGGGCTGCACAGCGCGGCGATCGAGCTTGCCCGCACCCATCCCCGGGCGATCTGCGCAGCCCTCCATCCCGGCACCGTCGCCACGCCCTTCACCGCCGCGCATGCCGCCCGCCACCCGACCGTGCCCCCCGACCAGGCGGCGGCGAACCTTCTGGCGGTGATCGAGCGCCTCGATACCGACGCCACGGGCGGGTTCTTCGACTGGTCCGGCGCGCGCGTGCCGTGGTGACCCGCCTTGTCCTCGTGCTGGGCGACCAGTTGTCGCCCGGCCTTTCGGCGCTGCGGGCGGCGCACAGGGCGCGCGATCTTGTCGTGATGGCCGAAGTCATGGCAGAGGCGTCCAATGTCCGCCACCACCCCAAGAAACTCGCCTTCACCTTCGCCGCCATGCGCAAATTCGCCGCCCGGCTGGCCGGCGCTGGCTGGCGCGTCGCCTATTCCCGGCTTGACGACCCCGACAACACCCAGTCGATCCCGGGCGAGCTTTTGCGCCGCGCCGCCGCCGAAGGCGCGCATCAGGTGCTGGCCACCGAACCCGGCGACTGGCGGCTGATCGCGGCGCTGGCCGACCTGCCGCTGACGCTGCGCCAGTTGCCCGACGACCGCTTCATCGCCAGCCATGCCGAATTCGACGCCTGGGCCGCGCGGCGCAAATCGCTGCGGATGGAATATTTCTACCGCGAGATGCGCCGCAAGACCGGCCTGCTGATGGAGGGTGACGCCCCCGCGGGCGGCAAGTGGAACTACGATGCCGAGAACCGCAAGCCCGCCGCCCCCGACCTGTTCCGCCACGGTCCCCTGCGCTTCGACCCCGACGACATCGTGCAGGAGGTGCTGCGCCTTGTCGAAACCCGCTTTCCCGACAATTTCGGCCAATTGCGCCCGTTCTGGTTCGCCACCGATGCCGACCAGGCCGAGGCCGCCCTTGCGCATTTCCTGGCGACCGCCCTGCCGGGCTTCGGCGACACGCAGGACGCGATGCTGACGGGCGACCGCTTCCTGAACCACGCTTTCCTCTCGCCCTATCTGAATGCCGGGCTGCTGGACCCGCT
>NZ_DSDD01000139.1:0-10283 GCF_011048875.1 Rhodovulum sp. | reverse complement strand
TGTCGCGCAGGCCGACGTGAAGGAGGTTCTGGCCGCCCTGCCGCGCATGGGTTTCGTCGGGGTGAACGTGACCATCCCTCACAAGGAGACGATCCTGGGCCTTGCCGATCTGGTGTCCGACCGAGCGGCGTTGATCGGGGCGGCGAACACGCTGATCTTCCGCGCGGATGGCAAGGTGCATGCCGACAATACCGACGGAATCGGCTTCATCGAGAACCTGCGCCAGGGCGCGCCGGGCTGGGATCCGGCGGCGGGGCCAGCCGCGATCCTGGGGGCTGGCGGGGCTGCGCGGGCCGTGATTGCGGCGCTGTCCGAACAGGGGGTGCGCGAGATTCGCGTCAGCAACCGCACCCGGTCCCGCGCCGAGGCGCTGCGCGCCGAGTTCGGTCCCAAGATTGTCGTCCATGACTGGGTGCAGGCCGCCGGCATGATCGAGGGCGCGGCGACCGTGGTGAACACGACTTCGCTGGGCATGGTGGGCAAGCCGGAATTCCGCGTGCCGCTGGATGCGCTCAGCCCCGGCGCGGTGGTCTCGGATCTGGTCTACACGCCGCTCGAAACCACATTCCTCGTCGAGGCGCGGGCGCGGGGCTGCATCGCGGTGGACGGGCTGGGCATGCTGTTGCATCAGGCCGCGCCCGGTTTCGAACGCTGGTTCGGCCGCCGCCCCGAGGTGGACGCCGCCGCCCGTGCGGTGTTGCTGGCGGAATGAGCGAGCGTCCTTTCCTGCTGGGCCTGACGGGATCCATCGGGATGGGGAAATCGACGACCGCGGACATCTTCCGTGCGCTGGGCGTGCCGGTCTGGGATGCCGATGCGGCGGTTCACCGGCTTTACGGCCCGGGTGGAGCCGCCATTCCGGCCATTGCTGCGCTTTGCCCCGACGCGGTCGGCCAGGCAGGTGTGGACCGTGCTGCGCTCAAGGACTGGATCGGGCGCGATCCATCGGCGCTGGCCCGGATCGAGGCGGTGGTTCATCCTCTGGTAGCCGCCGACCGGGAAGCGTTCACAAAGGCGCATGCCGACGCGCCGGTGCTGGTGCTGGATATCCCCCTGCTGTTCGAGACCGGCGCCGATGATCGGCTTGACGCGGTGATGGTCGTGACCGCCGCGCCCGAGGTGCAGCGCGCCCGCGTGCTGTCCCGCCCGGGCATGACCGAGGCGCAGTTCGGCCTTCTGCTGTCGCGGCAGATGCCCGATGCCGAGAAACGCGCCCGTGCCGACCATGTCATCGAGACGCGCAGCCTTGAACAGACCCGCGCCGAGGTGCAAGCCTTGCTCGACAAGCTGAGGGAACACCATGCGTGAGATCGTTCTCGATACCGAGACCACCGGCTTCGAGCCGTCCGAAGGCCATCGCATCGTGGAAATCGGCGCGGTCGAGCTGTGGAATCACCTGCCCACAGGACGGACCTATCACCAGTACATCAATCCCGAACGCCCGATGCCAACCGAGGCGTTCCAGGTGCATGGGCTGGGCGACGACTTCCTGCGCGACAAGCCCGTGTTCCGGCTGGTGGCGGCCGAGTTCCTGGAATTCGTCGCCGATGCGCGGCTGGTGATCCATAACGCCGCCTTCGACATGAAGTTCCTGAATGCCGAACTGGGCTGGGTCGGCCTGCCCGCGATCCCGTGGGAACGGGCCCTGGACACGCTGGCGATGGCACGGCAGAAATTTCCGGGCTCGCCCGCCTCGCTGGATGCGCTGTGCCGACGCTTCGGGATCGACAACTCGGCGCGCGAAAAGCACGGCGCGCTCCTCGATTCCGAGATCCTGGCCGAGGTCTATCTGGAACTTGTCGGCGGGCGTCAGCCCGACCTTGTGCTGTCTTCAGGTCCGGCGGCCGGGGCCGACGCCGCGACGGGTGGAGAATGGCGCCCCCGCCCCCGTCCAAAATCGCTGCCCCCCCGACTGACAGAGGAGGAGGCAGCGGCGCATGCCGCCTTTGTCGAAGGCCTGGGTGACAAGGCCCTCTGGCGGCAGTTCGGCTAGACCGTCAGGCCGTTCCGCCATTGCCCACATTCGGGGCCGGCTGGGCCTCCTGTGCCCGGCGGGCGATTTCCTGCCTGTAGAGCGCCACGAAATCAACGGGTTCCAGGTTCAGCGGCGGGAAGCCGCCATCGCGGGTCATGTCGGACACGATGCGGCGGATATAGGGGAACAACATCCGCGGGCATTCGATCAGCAGGAACGGGTGAAGCTGGTCTTCGGGCACGTTCTCGACATGGAAGACCCCGCCATATTCGATCTCCAGCAGGAACAGCGTCGCCCCGTCGTTCTTGTTCTTCGAGTTGATCGTGAACTTGCAGATGATCTCGAACTGGTGCTCGGTGGGACGCTTGCGCGCGTCCAGTCCGACCTGAACGCTGATATCGGGCGTCACCTCGCCTTGCACGCCCTTCTGGACAAGGATGTTCTCGAACGAGAGGTCGCGGATATACTGGCCGAGGATTTGCATCCGCACCTGCGGCGGTTGCTGTGCGCCCGCGCCGTTGCCTTCGGTCTCGCTCATGATGTGCTCCTGGCGAATGTTACGTCGCGATCCGATTAGCAGCTTGGGCGCATCGGCTCAATGCTGCGTCCAGCCCGATCGGCCGCGCGGCTGGTCGTTTCCTCCGGGCCTCAGCTCCTCGAATTCGCCCTCGATCACGCCGCCATGGGTCTGTGCGCGGGGCCGGGGGCCGCGGTCCGCCCCATATGTCATGCTCTGGACGACGATCCGTTGCGACAGCCAGCGATAGGCCGCGGCGCGCACGGGCGGCATCAGAAGCGCGAAACCCACGGCATCGGTAAAGAAACCGGGCGTCAGCAGCAGCGCGCCGGCGAAGAGAATCATCGCCCCATGGGCCAGCGGCTCGGCCGGATCGCGCAATTCCCGGAACGAATTGCGAAGCTGCGCCATCGCCATCGCGCCTTGCTGGCGGATCAGCAAGGTGCCGATCACCGCCGTCAGGACGACGATGGCCAGCGTGGCCCACAGGCCGATCGCACCGCCCACCTGGATGAACAGGGCGATCTCGATCAGCGGCACACACAGGAAGAGAACGAAAATCCACATGGAGAACCCTCGACGAACCGCGCAGGTGGACTTGACCCGGCATCTGCCTTACATAAGTCGGATATCGTTCAGATACAAAGACTGACGGCACGCTGCGAGGTCACCATGGGCTCTGCCATCATCCAACTTCTGGTTCTCGCGGGAATTGCCGCTTTCCTGATCCTGCGCCTGCGTTCGGTGCTCGGCACGCGCGAGGGTTTCGAGAAGCCGCCGCTGTCCATGCCCGACCCCGCCTCGCGCCGTTCCGATTCGCGCCGCGAATTCGAGGTGATCCAGGGCGGTGTCGACAGCGACATCACCGATCACGTTCCCGATGGCAGTCCGGCGGCCAAGGCGCTTGCCGCCATGAAGATGGCCGAGCCCGGCTTTTCGGTGGGCGAGTTCCTGCATGGCGCGCGCAGCGCCTATGAAATGATCCTGATGGCCTTCGAGCGGGGCGAGCTTGAAGATGTCAAGTCCTTCCTCGCCCCCGAGGTTCTGGACAGCTTTGCCGAAGCGGTCCGGCTGCGCGAGGAACAGGGCCTGACGGTCGAGGCGAATTTCGTCGGCGTGCGAGAGCTTGCACTCAAGGACGCAACCTTCGACCGCGATACCGGCGAGGCCGAACTGGTCGTGAAATTCGTGGGCGAGCTGATCTCTGTCGTGCGCAACCGTTCGGGCGATGTGGTCGAGGGCAGCCCCAGCGAGATCAAGCGCCAGCGTGACGTTTGGACTTTTGCGCGCCGGATGGGCGTGGACGATCCCAACTGGCAGCTTGTCGCCACGGGCGAATGATCCGTGGCCTGGGCGCGGTGGCCTGTCTGGCGCTTGCGATGAGCGCAGGGCCCGCGCGGCCCGATCTGCCGGTCGAAATCCTGCGGTTCTCCGATCTCAAGGGCTGGGAACGGGACGACCACGCCACCGCGCTGGCCGTCTTTCGCGAAACCTGCCTTGATCTGCCCGACCTGACCTGGTCATCGCTTTGCGCGGTCGCCGAACACCAGCAGGATGCGCGACGCTTTTTCGAACTGTTCTTTCGGCCTGTGCTGATCGGTGGCAGCAGCCCGGCATTGTTTACCGGCTATTTCGAACCCGAACTGGAGGGCGCGCGCCGCCCCGATGCGCGCTTTCGCTACCCGGTCTATCGCACCCCGCCGGACCTGATCCAGGGTGAGTCCTGGCATTCCCGGCGTGAGATCGAGGAAGACGGCGTCCTGCGGGGCCGCGGGCTGGAAATCGCCTGGCTCGACGATCCGGTGGATGTCTTCTTCCTTCAGGTGCAAGGCTCGGGCTGTATCCGTCTGAAGGACGGCACGACGCTGCGGGTCGGCTATGGCGGCAAGAACGGGCATGAATACCGTTCGATCGGACAGGAACTGGTGCGCCGCGGCATCTACGAGCCGCATCAGGTCTCGGCCCAGGTGATCCGGTCCTGGGTGCGCCGCAACCCCGAGCAAGGGCGCGCGCTGCTGCATCACAACCCCTCCTTCGTGTTCTTCCGCGAACTCGATCAGTTGCCCGCCGACAAGGGGCCGCTGGGCGCGATGAATCGCTCGATCACGCCGATGCGCACCATTGCCGTCGATCCCGCCTTTGTCCCGCTGGGCGCGCCCGTGTGGATCGAAAAGGGCGGCCGCGCGCCGCTGCACCGGTTGATGGTGGCGCAGGACACCGGATCGGCGATCAAGGGGGCGCAGCGGGCGGACATCTTCTATGGCACGGGCAAGGCGGCGGGCGAAAGGGCCGGACGTATCCGTGACCGCGGGCGCATGATCGTGCTCTTGCCGATCGAGACAGCGCTTGCCCTGCTGCCCGAGGGCTAGGCCTGTGGCCCGACGTCGTTCCGGCCAGTTGAGCGGCGAGGATCGCGCGCTGTGGGATCTCGTCGCCCGACGCATCCGTCCCCTGCCGGGCAAGCGCCCCGGACCCGCGCCCGAACCGGGTGAACCCAAAGAGCCGCCCGCCGCCTTGTCCCCGGGCCCCACCCCGATTGCCCCTTTCCGCATCGGCGCGCGGGCGAACGGAACCGCGACATCCGCCCCGCCCTCGGACGCGGCGATCCGCATGGACCGCAAGGCGTTCAACCGGCTCAAGGGCGGCAAGCTGTCGCCCGAGGCGCGCATCGACCTGCATGGCATGACGCTGGCCGAGGCGCATCCGGCGCTGAGCGGCTTCATCCTGCGCGCCCAGGCCGAGGGGCGGCGCCTGGTGCTTGTCATCACCGGCAAGGGACAAGGGCCGGACGGCGATGGCCCGATCCCCGAGCGTCGCGGTGTGCTCAGGCGGCAGGTTCCGCACTGGCTGCACCAGCCGCCGCTGGCCGCCGCCGTGCTGCAGGTCGCGCAGGCGCATCGGCGTCATGGCGGCGATGGGGCGGTTTACGTCTACCTGCGCCGCCCCCGCTGAGCCTTCATTGCCGGGCCAGCGCGGTCAGCGGCGACAGGATGATCGCGGTTGCGTTCTGCACGGTGATGACCGTGCCTGGCAACAACCCCGGCCGCCCGGCCGCGCCCGAGTCGAACGCCTGTTGCAGCGTCGGCACGTCGCGCAGCAACCGGAACAGGTCGGGCGAGGTGCCGGCCGTGAAATGGCCCATCCCGGTCGAGAACCCGGTCACGTCCAGCACCGTGACATTCAGATCGGCCACGTCGGCGACATTCCGGATATTGCCGAGCCGGTCCCGGCTGCCCGACAGCCGGGCAGACAATGACAAAGCCCGGTCGCGTTGCGAGGTGAAGACGACCACCCTTTGCGGCATCGCGCCGATATCGCGGACCTGCGCGCGGAACACGTCTACGTCGATATCCGGCGAGAGCAGGATCAGCCCGTCGATCTCGCGCGCGACGCGCCCGGGCTTGGCCAGCGCCATGTGGCGCAGGGTCTCCATCGTCAGCAGGCCGCCCATCGAATGGGCAACGATCAGCAACTCGTCGGGCCGGGCCGCGATCAGCGCCTCCAGCAATTCGGCGAACCCCCTGCGCGCGAACAGCGCGCTGTCGCGGTCATGGCCATAGCCGAAGGGGCTGGCGGCGCTGGGCCAGGAATAATGCACCGCGACCCCCTCGATCCCGAAATCATGGGCCAGCTGCGCCGAGCGATAGAGACCTTCGGCGAAATTCGTGTTGAACCCATGGACGAAAACGACCGCCGCCCGCTTTCCCCTTGGCCGTGCGGCGATATCGCGGGCCAGTGCCGCGGTGAAAGCGGAGGGGTGATCGAACATTCGGGCCGAACGCATCAGGAACTGACGCCCTGGATCGGGCTGGCCCTTGGGATAGGCTATCACGCCCGGTGCCCGGTTCGGAGGGATGGAAACCGTGAACGCACCAAAGCTGAGCTCTTCGGACCGGGTATTGGCGAACAGCCGCCCGGCATCCGCCATGCGCGTCGTGCCGACATAGACGATCCGCTCGACCGTCCCGGGTGTCGCTTCGGGCGCCATGGCCACCATACCGCGTGCCGCACAGCCCGCCAGCGCGACAAGGCACAAGAGCATGGCGATCTGTCGCAGCACGGGCAGCCCCAGCGGCCGGGATCAGAGAATGTAGCGCGTCACATCGGCCGACCGTGTCAGCGCCCCGAGATTCTTCTCGACGAAATCGGCATTCACTTCAACCGCCTCGCCGCCGCGATCCGGGGCGGTGAAGCTCAGTTCCTCGAATACCCGCTCCATCACCGTGTAAAGCCGCCGCGCGCCGATATTCTCGACGCTTTCATTCACCTCGGCCGCGATCCGCGCCAGCGCCGCGATGCCATCCTCGGTGAAGGTGACATTGACCTTCTCGGTCTCCATCAGGGCCGCGTATTGCCGGGTCAGCGCGTTTTCGGTTTCGGTCAGGATGCGGACGAAATCGGCCTCGGTCAGCGCGCGCAGCTCCACCCGGATCGGCAAGCGGCCCTGCAATTCGGGCAACAGGTCGGACGGCTTGGCGATGTGGAAGGCGCCCGAGGCGATGAACAGGATATGGTCGGTCTTGACCGGTCCGTGCTTGGTGGAAACCGTCGTGCCCTCGATCAGCGGGAGCAGGTCGCGCTGCACCCCCTCGCGGCTGACATCGGCGCCGCGCGTGTCGGACCGGGCGCAGACCTTGTCGATCTCGTCCAGGAACACGATGCCGTTTTCCTGCACCGCCTCCAGCGCGGTGCGCGTCACCGTCTCGTCATCCAGGAGCTTGTCGGCCTCTTCCGAGATCAGGATCTCGTAGCTGTCGCGCACCGTCATCCTGCGCCGCACCCTGCGCCCGCCGAACGCCTTGCCGAAGAGATCGCCCAGCGACATCATCCCGCCGCCCTGGCCGGGCGGCATTCCGGGGATCTCCATCATCGGCAGCGGGTTCGAGGTATCCGCCACCTCCAGTTCGATCATCGTCTCGTCCAGCTCGCCGCGTTTCAGCTTGCCGCGAAACATCTCGCGCGTCTGTTCGCGGGCATCCGTCCCGGCGATGGCCTCGATCACCCGTTCCTCCGCGGCCAGATGCGCCGCGGCCTTGACCTCCTCGCGCATCCAGTCGCGGGTCTGGGCGATCGCGCTGTCCACCAGATCGCGGATGATCTGTTCCACGTCGCGTCCGACATAGCCCACCTCGGTGAACTTGGTCGCCTCGACCTTGATGAAGGGCGCGCGGGCCAGCCGGGCAAGGCGGCGCGAGATCTCGGTCTTGCCGACGCCGGTGGGGCCGATCATCAGGATGTTCTTGGGGTAGACTTCTTCGCGCAGGTCGTCGGCCAAATGCTTGCGCCGCCAGCGATTGCGCAGCGCCACCGCAACCGCGCGCTTGGCGTCCTTCTGCCCGATGATGAAGCGATCCAGTTCCGAGACGATCTCGCGGGGGGTCAGGTCGGTCATTTGGAAATCGTCTCCACCGTCAGGTTGCCATTCGTGTAGACGCAGATATCTGCGGCGATCGCCATGGCCTTGCGGGCGACCTCTTCGGCCGACAACTCGGTGTTCTCGACCAGACCGCGGGCGGCGGCCAGCGCGTAGTTGCCCCCCGACCCGATGGCCGCAACGTCATGTTCGGGCGACAGCACATCGCCCGCGCCGGTGATGACATACAAATCGGCCCCGTCGCTGACGATCAGCATGGCTTCGAGCTTTTGCAGATACTTGTCGGTGCGCCAGTCCTTGGCCAGCTCCACCGCCGCGCGCTGCAACTGCCCCGGCGTCGCCTCCAGCTTGGCCTCGAGGCGTTCCAGCAGGGTAAAGGCATCCGCCGTTGAGCCTGCGAACCCCGCCACCACGTCATATCCGCCGGGCGACAGGCGCCGCACCTTGCGCGCGGTGCCCTTGATGACGGTCTGGCCCAGGCTCACCTGCCCATCGCCCGCGATCACCACCTGCCCGCCGCGCTTGACGCCGATGATGGTCGTGCCGTGCCAGCCGGGAAACTCGTCTCTTGCCATGGGCGCCCTCCGTGCCTTGCGCTTCGGCGCATATATGTGCCCGATGCTGCCCCACAAGGCGTGCAACAGAAAGGGGCGCCGCAGCGCCCCTTTGTCTCAGCCCTGGACGCGGTCGTTTAGACCGACTCTTCGATCCAGCCCTTCAGCGCGGCCTTGGGTGCGGCGCCGATCTTGTTGGACACCACCTGCCCGTCCTTGAACAGGAACAGGGCCGGGATGCCGCGCACGCCCATCTGGGCGGGGGTGTTGGGGTTGTCGTCCACGTTCACCTTGACGATCTTGACCTTGCCCTCGTACTCGTCCGCCAGTTCTTCCAGCGCCGGGCCGATCTGCTTGCAGGGCCCGCACCATTCGGCCCAGAAATCCACTACCACGGGGATGTCGGAATTGCGCACCTCGGCGTCGAAGGTGTCGTCGGTGACGGAATGGGTCGGCATCGGGTCTCTCCTTGGAACCTGCGAAAGTTGCCGGACAGTAAGAAGCGGGCGATGGGCCGTCAAGGCAGGTCCGCGCGGGCAAGCGCCGACTTGCCCAGGGCCTCGGGGATGGGCATCAGCAGCCCCGTGCGTGTCCACAGGATCGCGGTTTCGACCCGCTTCCCGGGATAGATCAAGGCCAGCGCATGGCCATAGGCGCCCATCTGCCGCAAGAGCCCTTCGGGCACATCCTCGGGCCGATCGGGGGTCAGGGCATTGGTCTTGAAATCGACCGCGCAAATGTGATCGGCGCCAACGATCAGCCGGTCGATGGTGCCGCGCAGCGGGCGGCCGTTCAGCTCGGCGGAAAACGGCACCTCGGCCAGCGTGCCGGGGGCAAAGACGGGGGCGAGCCGCGGATCGGCCAGCAGCGCCTCGGCCTCGGCCTGCAGGCTGTCGATCCCGGCTTCGGGCGCTGGCGGGTCGCAACGGGTCAGCAGCGCATGGGCCAGCGCCGGGCGGTCGGCGGGCGCGGCGGCGGGCAGGTGTTCCAGCAGCAGGTGCAGCCATGTGCCCCGCGCCATCGCCGCCTTGGCCGCAAGCCCGCCTGCCTCGCCCGCCATCACCTTGGCCCCGCCCAGATCAGACGGTGACAGCGGCTGCGGCGGGCGGGCCGGGCGCTGGGCCTGGCGCTGTGCCCAATCGGGCAGCGCCAGGATCGGCGCCGGTGCCGGGCGCTCGTCCGCCGCTGCATCGCCCCAATCGCCCAATTCGTAGCGCAGCCCGGTCGCGAAGCCGAAATCGCAGGTCACTGGTCCCGCGCGGTCCAGCCCCGCCGCGATCCGGCTGTACCAATCGCTGCCATCCTTGGTCAGCTTGCCCGCCGCGGCGACGATCAGCCATTGCTCGGCCCGCGTCATCGCGACGTAAAGCAGCCGGGCGCGTTCCTCCTCCTCGCGCCGCACCCGCGCCTCGTGCGCCGCGGCCAGCGCGGGCGGACGGTCCTCGGCAGGCGTCTTCCAGGCGATGCTGCCATTTTCCAGCAGGTATAGCTGGTCTTGGATGCGCACTTGCCGGGCTGCCGTATCCGGCAGGATCACCACCGGCGCCTCAAGCCCCTTGGCGCCATGCACGGTCATCACCCGCAGCCGGTTTCCCGCGGAGTCGAGTTGGCGCTTGATCTCGACCTCGTCGCTTTCAAGCCAGCCCAGGAACCCGGTCAGCGAGGGCACCTCGGTCCGTTCATAGGCCAGCGCCTGCGCCAGCAGCGCGTCGATCCCGTCCCCGGCCTCGTCGCCCAGCCGGGCGATCAGGCGGCGGCGGCCGTCATGCCGGGTCAGGATACGTTCCAGCAATTCGTAGGGCCGCAGGAAATCGGCCTCGTCGCGCAGGGCGGTCAGGATGGATTTCGTCTCTGTTCCGGCCC